>CALMCS010000471.1 GCA_937862875.1 uncultured Comamonadaceae bacterium | reverse complement strand
TCATGGTGTTTTGTCTCCTGATGAGGGCTGATGAAATTGTTCTGGCTGAACAAGAGCATAGCGCCTGCGCTTGTCACCAAGCTTTCAAACGCCCATTCACTGTCACATCGCCCCTAGAATGCCAAGTCTGTTGCTGCGCACCACCGAACGGTCGGCGTGCAGCGCCATTTCCAAAAGAGGGACAACCACTGGCCAACGGAAAGCTTCAACTCACCTTCCGACAGGTCGAATGCTTTCGGCATGTGATGCTGCTGCATTCGACCATCGCTGCGGGCCATGCCATGGACATGTCGCAGTCGTCGGTGAGCCGCTCCATCAGCGCGATGGAGCAGGAGGTCGGTTTCGTCCTCTTCACCCGCGACGGCAATCGCATGAAGCCGACCGTGGACGCGATTCGGCTGTTCGAGATCGTGAGCAAGATGTCCGATGGTCTCGATGAAATCGGCCGCACGGCCGAGGCCATTCGCAGCCAGCAGCTGGGGCGCATTCGCATCATTTGTCTGCCGGTGTTTCTGGACACGCTGGTGGCCAAAGCGGTGGGCAATTTCTCGGTGCTGCATCCCAATCTGCGTTTCGAGGTCGAGACGGGCGGTATGGCGCGTGTCATGGATGAGGTGGGCACCGGTCGGTTCGAGTTGGGCATCGGCGCGAGTGCCGAGGGGCGTACCGATGTGCGGTGCACGCTGATCGAGCGCCGCTCCATCGTGGCCGTGGCACCGATCGGCCTGCAGGTGGCACAGCCCGGCGTCATCCGCTGGAGCGAGTTGGCGAGTCAGCCTTTCATTGGCTTGCTCCCGGAGAGCCCGTTTCGCCAAATGGTCGATCGGCAATTTGCGCACCTCGATCTCACACCGCACATCGTGATCGAAGCCTGCAATCAGCGCGCGGCATTGCAGATGGCCGAATGTGGCGCGGGCGTGACCTTGTTGGATGCCAAGTACGCGGCCCATTTGCAGGGGCAGCTCCAGGTGTTGGCGCTTGAAGAATCGATGAGCTGGGATTGCTTCATGATTTTTCCGCGGCACGAAATTGCGCACCACGCGCTGCTGAGCTTCATGCGCTTTCTGCAAGCCCAGGCGCACTGAATTTTCAAGCATTTTTGCAGCGCGTGCTCTATGCATTTCTGCATATGTTCATGCGAAAACCGCAGATCGTTCCATGCTTCAATGGGTTTCAATTTTTGATTTGAAACCTTGAGCGGCTGATTCGTGATGCATGCAATTTCGTCTGTCGACACTCCTTTCGCCAACCCGTTGGCCGTTCATTTGCCGCGCGTGAAATTGGCCCTCACTCCGACGCCGATCGAAACGCTTCCTCGCATCAGCCAGCAACTGGGTTTCCGACTCAGCGTCAAGCGGGACGATCTCACGGGGCTGGCCTTTGGCGGCAACAAGATCCGCCAGCTGGAGTATTACTTCGGCGAGGCAAAAGAGCAGGGCGCTACCGTGGTGCTGGTCACCGGTGCGGTGCAGTCGAACTACACGCGTGCAACGGCGGCCGTGGCGGCCAAGCTGGGCATGCGTTGCCATGTGCAGCTTGAAAATCGCGTGCCCAGCATGGCGAGCGATGTCTATGCCAACTCAGGCAACGTGCTGCTCAGCGATATCTACGGAGCGAGCGTGAGCGTGTTCCCGGACGCCGATGACGAGCTGGGTGCCGATGCGGCGATCAATGCGGTTGCCGAGGGCTTGCGCGCTCAAGGCGAGGTTCCCTACCTCATTTCGCTCAAGCCGGACAGTGCTCCGCTCGGCAGCGTGGGGTATCTGGACGCGGTGCAGGAGCTGCTCGTGCAACAGCCAGATGTGACGCACATTGTCGTGCCCTCGGGCAGCGGCCAGACTCAGGCGGGCCTGTTATTT
>CALMCS010000470.1 GCA_937862875.1 uncultured Comamonadaceae bacterium | reverse complement strand
GCAGTGCCTCGCGCGAACCCGTGCTCAGGTTGTCCGCAACGGTCACCCGCCAACCGGCCTGCAGCAGCGCCAGGCAGGTGTGCGATCCGATGTAACCGGCGCCGCCGGTGACCAGTACATGCCCGGGCGTCATGCCTCAGGTGGCGTTCAGCACGCCCTGCGCCTGCTGGTCGGCGTGGTAGCTGCTGCGCACCATGGCGCCCACGGCGGCGTGGCTGAAGCCCATCTTGTAGGCCTCTTCCTCGAACATCTTGAAGGTATCGGGGTGGACATAGCGGCGCACCGGCAGGTGGCTGTTGCTGGGCGCCAGGTACTGGCCGATGGTGAGCATGTCGATGCCGTGCGCGCGCATGTCGCGCATGACCTGCAAAATCTCCTCGTCCGTCTCGCCCAGGCCGACCATGATGCCGCTCTTGGTCGGCACGTTGGGGTGCAGCGCCTTGAACTTCTTCAGCAGGTTCAGGCTGAATTGGTAGTCCGAACCCGGGCGCGCTTCCTTGTACAGGCGCGGCGCGGTTTCCAGGTTGTGGTTCATCACGTCTGGTGGCGCGGCCTTCAAGATTTCGAGCGCGCGGTCATCGCGGCCGCGGAAATCGGGGACCAGAATTTCGATTTGCGTGGTGGGCGAGAGCTCGCGAATGTTCTGGATGCATTCGACGAAATGGCCGGAGCCGCCGTCGCGCAGATCGTCACGGTCGACGCTGGTGATCACCACGTATTTGAGGCGCAGCTGGGCGATGGTCTTCGCCAGGTTCAGCGGCTCGTCCTTGTCCAGCGGGTCGGGGCGGCCGTGGCCCACGTCGCAGAACGGGCAGCGGCGTGTGCACTTGTCGCCCATGATCATGAACGTGGCCGTGCCCTTGCCGAAGCATTCGCCGATGTTCGGGCACGAAGCCTCTTCGCAGACGGTGTGCAGCTTGTTCTCGCGCAGGATGTCTTTGATCTCGTAGAAGCGCGTGGTCGGGCTTCCCGCTTTCACGCGGATCCAATCGGGCTTCTTCAGGACTTCGCCCTGTTCGACCTTGATCGGGATGCGCGAGAGTTTGGCCGCGGCTTTTTGCTTGGCCAGCGGGTTGTAGTTTTCTGCTGTTTGTGCTTCGCGGACGACTTCAGGTGTGCTCATAGCTGCTCGTGTGTTCAGGGGGCCAGGCGTCGGCGGAGTTGATCGGTCAACACTTCTGCTGCCTCGTCGCTGGTGATATTGACGCCCATTGTAGAAAGATCAACCGTCCGCAGCCCGACGTATCCGCACGGGTTGATTCGGGTATAGGGCTCCAGATCCATGTTCACGTTGAGCGCAACGCCATGGTACGTGCAATGTCGAGAGACCTTGATGCCAAGAGCCGCAATTTTCCCAAGTCCCGCGAAGTCCTGCGCTTCGTCCTTGGCAAGACCCTTTTGCGGGCGTTGCGCGAGCATGGCGTGGCTGTGGGGATCATCGAGTCGCACGTAGACACCGGGCGCATGCGCCACGCGGTGGCCGATGACGCCGATGTGTGCGAGCGTGCGAATCACCGCTTCTTCGAGGCGATACACGTATTCCTTGACGAAATAGCCGGTGCGCCGCAGATCGATCAGCGGATAGGCCACCACCTGGCCGGGGCCGTGGTAGGTGACCTGTCCACCGCGATTGGTCTGCACAATCTGGATATCGCCGGGGTTGAGCAGGTGGTCGCTCTTGCCGGCAATGCCTTGGGTGAAGACCGGGTTGTTCTCGCACAGCCAGAGCTCGTCAGGAGTCTCTGGCGTGCGGCTGTCCGTGAAGCGCTGCATGGCCAGGACGGTCTCTACATAGTCCACCTGGCCCAGTTTTCGAACCAACATGCAGTCGCCTCGCCTTAAAGCACAACCTTGACCAACGGGTTCGAGGTCAGCGTGCGATAGAGGTCGTCGAGCTGTTCGCGGCTGGTGGCGGTGACGGTGATGGTCACGCCCAGGTACTTGCCGCCCGAGCTGGGGCGCAGCTCCACGGTGCTGGCGTCGAAGGTCGGATCGAACTGTTTTGCGATCTCGGTGACCGCATTGACGTACCCGTCAACGTCCAGTCCCATCACCTTGATGGGGAACTGGGAGGGGTATTCGATCAGAGTTTCCTTGCGGGGATCGGGGGTTTGTGTGGTGGCTTCTGTCGTCATGGTGGTGTACTCCCGTTGTCGATTGAGGATGTCACCATCATGTAAGGCCAAAGTGCAAAATCACAAGCCGCCCATGGTGGGAGCAGGGTTTCAGGCTGCATATAACAGCTGTTGATGACTCGCAAGGACACATTTGTTTGCCGTTGGTAAGTGGCTACAAACCATTGGCAATTAGGCCTTGGGCCCAAGAAACGTACGGGGTACTAGAGATAGATCCGGGTTTCTATTTATAATCAAGAGCTTTGTTAAAGATTTAGTCTGTAACAGGGGCTGTCAAACATGGATGAAAAAAGTATGACGCCTCATGATGAGATCAAAACTGAGGATGAAGAACCGGATTTCAAGCCCCTCACTGCGCAAGAAGCGCAAGAGTGGCGTCGCCGCCATCCATCGCTGTCCATTTGGCGGATAGTTTTGGCTCAGGTGGGGATTGGGTTGTTGGCGACATTGATCGCCTGGCTGGTCACCACCAGCGCAGGCAAGACCCTGTCGGTTGCGTACGGAGCGTTGTCGGTGGTGTTGCCGGCAGTGGTGTTCTCCCGCGGTGTGGCGCGAAAGCGTGCATCCGTCGGCAATGCGATGGTCGGTCTCTTTGGTTGGGAACTGGTAAAGATTTTGTTGACAGTGGCCATGTTGGCAGCTGCACCCCGGGTCGTTCCGGAGTTGAGCTGGTTAGCCTTGCTGATAGGCATGGTGGTCACTATGAAGGCGTATTGGGTTGCACTGCTGGTGCGGCCGGGTACTCGAAAAACTGATTGATTAATTGAGAGAAGAGTTGTCCGATGGCCGCAGACGCTAACGCACCTACCGCAAGTGAATACATCGTTCACCACTTGCAGCATCTTCAGAACATCCAGCAGAAGTCGATCATCGACTTCTCGGTGGTGAATCTTGACTCCATTGCCGTCAGCGTGATTCTGGGCGTCCTCAGCCTGTTCGTGCTGTGGCTGGCCGCTCGCAAGGCGACGTCGGGCGTGCCCGGTCGTTTCCAGGGCGCGGTCGAAATGATGGTCGAGATGGTGGATAACCAGGCCAAGGCCAATATCCACAACGCTCAATCGCGCAAGTTCATCGCCCCTCTGGCGCTGACCGTGTTCGTCTGGATCTTCATGATGAACGCCATGGACATGCTCCCTGTCGACCTGCTGCCAGTGCTCTGGCAAGGTGCTACGGGTGACCACCATGCGTATCTGCGTGTCGTTCCGACCGCCGACCTCTCCACAACGCTGGGCCTGTCCACTGCCGTTCTGATCCTGTGCTTCTTCTACAGCATCAAGGTCAAGGGCCTGGGCGGCTTCGCACACGAACTGGTGACCGCTCCTTTCGGCACCAGCAAGAATCCTGTCTTCGCCGTGATCCTCGGCGTTGTCAATCTGCTGATGCAGATTATTGAATACGTTGCCAAGACGGTTTCGCACGGTATGCGACTGTTCGGCAACATGTACGCTGGTGAGTTGGTGTTCATGCTGATTGCCCTGATGGGTGGCGCAGCCGCTATGTCGCTCTCTGGTGTGTTGCTCCCTGTGGGGCACATCATTGCAGGCACTATCTGGGCGATTTTTCACATTCTGATCATCACCCTGCAGGCCTTCATTTTCATGATGCTGACGCTGATTTATCTCGGCCAGGCACATGAATCTCACTGATCGTTTCTTTCTTCCCTTTCTTTTTTAACCTTTCTTTTTTCGTCTAGGAGTCATCATGGAAAACATTCTCGGTCTCGTCGCTCTGGCTTGTGGTCTGATCGTGGGTCTCGGCGCTATTGGCGCTTCGATCGGTATCGCTCTGATGGGTGGCAAGTTCCTGGAATCGTCGGCACGTCAGCCTGAGCTGATCAACGAACTGCAAACCAAGATGTTCATCTTGG
>CALMCS010000469.1 GCA_937862875.1 uncultured Comamonadaceae bacterium | reverse complement strand
CCGTGGGACGATTTTCGGTCCGGCGCAACACACGGCCCACCGCATGTGCGAGCTTGAGCACGAAATCCGGAGTGATGGGCGGATGCCCAACGGTGCCACGAATTCCATCCGTGCCAAAGTACCGACGCGTCATTTTGGGTCCCTAGAACTAGTTATTTGTTAATTTTTGCTGGACTGGTGGTTGCTGGGCCGATCGTGCAGCTTCATCGCCGCCCAGACCTGGAGTGCCGCCACCGTGTCGCGTACATCATGCACCCGCACCACGCGCGCGCCCCGGTCCACCGACAGCACGGCAGCCGCCACGCTCGCACCCAATCGCTGGTCCACCGGCAATCCCGTTACCGCACCCAAGGACGATTTGCGCGACCAGCCCGCAAGCCAAGGGTAACCGGAGGATTGGGCCATCGCGTCTTGATGTGCAAGCAGCGCAAAATTCTGTTCCACCGTCTTGCCAAAGCCGATGCCGGCGTCGAGCACGATGCGGTCACGCGCCACGCCCGCTGCGATCAACTCGGCGGCATGGGTTTCGAGAAACGCCAGCACGTCGGCGGTCACGTCGCCGTGCATGGTCTGCACCTGCATGGTTTGCGGATCGCGGTGCATGTGCATCAGGCACACGCCGCAGTTCGGATGGGCTTGGACCACCTCGCGCGCACCGGGCTGGCGAAGCGCCCAGATGTCGTTGATGATGTCGGCGCCAGCGTCGAGCGCTGCGCGCATCACCTCGGGCTTGTAGGTGTCAACGGAAAGCGGAATGCCGAGACTTCTGGCCGCCTGAACCACCGGAATCACACGTTCCAGTTCGACCTCGAGCGGCACCGCCGGGCTGCCCGGACGCGTGGACTCGCCACCGATGTCCAGAATGTGTGCGCCCTGCTCGATCAATGTTTCGCAGTGGGCCAACGCCGCTGAAACGTTGTCGTGACTGCCGCCGTCCGAGAACGAATCCGGTGTCACGTTGACGATGCCCATCACCTTGGGCGCTTGAAGGTCGATCTGAAAACGACTCGTCTGCCACTGCATAGAAATCAATACGGTTGAAGAAAAGAAAAGAAAAAAGAAAAAGCAAACGAATGGAAAGAGGCAAGAAGGCTGACGCTCTGACCATACACACCGAACACAAAATGCACAAACGGGGCGCTAGGCCCCGTTGGATTCAAAGTGCAGCGCGACTAGATCACGCAGCCGTCGTCGATGTAGCCGTTGATGCAGCGGCGGCAGCAGCAGGTGCTGGTGTCGTTTCCGCAGCCACCTCTGGCGTTCCACCGCCGGAGTTGTCACCGCCCGAAGGAGGAACCCGTGGTGTCCAGTCCTTGGGAGGACGTGGTGGCTTGCCAGCCATGATGTCGTTCAGTTGCTCGGCATCGATGGTTTCCCACTCGAGCATGGCCTTGGCCATGGCGTGCATCTTGTCGGCGTTCTCTTCGATGAGCTTGCGCGCCAGGGCGTATTGCTCGTCGATGATGCGGCGCACTTCGATGTCCACCTTCTGCATGGTGTGTCCGCTGATGTTGGTGGTCTTGGTCACGGAGCGACCCAGGAACACTTCACCTTCGTTTTCGGCGTAGACCATCGGGCCCATCGCTTCCGACATACCGTAGCGCATGACCATGTCGCGGGCGATCTGGGTCGCGCGCTCGAAGTCGTTGCTCGCACCAGTCGTCATCTGGTTCATGAACACTTCTTCAGCAATACGGCCACCAAACAGCATGGCGATCTGGTTGAGCATGAACTCCTTGTCGTAGGAGTAGCGATCCTTCTCGGGAAGGCTCATCGTCA
>CALMCS010000468.1 GCA_937862875.1 uncultured Comamonadaceae bacterium | reverse complement strand
ATTTCTTGTGCAGTCCAGGTCCTATCCCACTGCCAGCCCATTCAAGCTGATCGACATCACCGGCGCTGGTTATGCGGGCGACTTCCTTTTGCCCGATCACAATGGCGTGACACGCAGCCTCAAGGACTTCAACGGCGAAGTTGCCGTCGTGTTCTTCGGCTTCACGCAGTGCCCGGACGTCTGCCCGACCACATTGACCGAAGTTGTGCAGGCCAGGAAGCTGATGGGCTCGGACGGGGCCAAGCTGAAGGCAATCTTCGTGACCGTTGACCCGGAGCGCGATACCTTCCCGGTGCTAAAGACCTACATGGCCAATTTCGATCCCGCCTTCGTGGCGTTGCGGCCAGACCCGGGCCAGCTTCAACAGTTGGCAAAAGAATTCAAGCTCCACATCCGCAAGAATCCGGGGCAGTCGCCTACCTCGTACACGATGGACCATACGGCGGCCAGCTTCGTCTATGACCCGCGGGGCCGACTGCGTTTGTATGCGCGGTATGGCGCTGGAGCCGAGGCATTGGCCCACGATGCCAAGTTGCTTTTGAATGGCGCGTGATGCACGCGCCGCTTGATGAATCCATACGCCCACGCGGCCGGCGCTGGCTCCTTGCGGTGGGCCTGTCGGCTGCTGCGGGGCTGGGCGTGTTCGCATACTTCCACTCCAACAGGCCGCCCGGGGGAGCAAGCACGAGCGCTCTGCCGCTCGTCATGCGCGCGCAGCCTGTCCCTCTTCCGAACCTCAGGGTACTGGATGGCACGGGCCGACCGGTCGATCTCGCAAGCTTCAAGGGCAAGATGGTTCTGCTGAATATCTGGGCCACGTGGTGCCCTCCGTGCCGTCAGGAGATGCCTTCGTTGGATCGGCTGCAGGCGCAACTTGGCGGTGGCGACTTTCAGGTCGTCGCGCTCTCGGTGGACGCAGGCGCCAAGGCATTGGATCGGGTCAAATCCTTCTATGCGTCGGAGGGAATCAAGCATCTGGCCGTCTACCTGGACGCGGATGCGGCCGCGATCTTCACGCTCAAGGCCGGCGGCGTGCCCACAACCTTATTGCTGGACCGGCAAGGCCGCGAACTGGGTCGCATGAGCGGAACGGCGGAATGGGACAGCCCGCAGATCGTCAAGGCTCTGCAGGCGCTGCTGGGCGCGCAGGCCAAGTGATGGTCCGAATGGCGCCGCAATGGTAAGCGGCCAACTCAGCGATTGCCGCCCGGGCTGCTGCGGGTCTTTCTGTAGATCGGGCGCATCGGCTGACGGATTCAACTGCGGGAGCTGGAATGACACCGTACAAATTGACAGAAGACGAACTCCGACAGGAGCAGCGCATGGTACATCGGTGCAGTGGCGCCGCGGCAGTCGTTTGTGCAGTGATGTACGGGCTTGCCTACCTGTTTCTGCCGCGCGTGCTGCACTTCCCGGACGACCTTGATTCCGCATTGACATTCTGGGCCGGTGCCATCCTTTTCATTGTCCTTTGGGTCATGGTCGGCATCGGCTTGGTCTCGCGTGGCAGGCGGCTTTCCGCGCAGGACATTCGCGGATCCGCCTATGGTCCACCAAGCCCGCGAATCGCGGTGTATGCCGCCTTCCTGCAGAACACGCTGGAGCAGGCCACTGTCACCATCCTCTTGCTGTTGGCTGTCCTTCTGCTGCTGAGAGGCGAAGCAATGCCGTTTGTTGGCGCATCCGTGATTCTCTTCGCCGTGGGCCGCGTGGCGTTCCTGCGGGGATACCCGGGCGGCGCGGGTACGCGCGCGTTCGGCATGGCCCTGACTGCCCTTCCGAGCGTGGTGGCCTTCGTCGTGGCGGCAGGCTCGGTGATTGCACGCGTCTTGCGATGAACAAGCCGGGTTTATCGGCGCTGCCACTGGCGACGCCAAACTCTACAGGGACTTCAAGGTTCGGCGCTACACTTCGGGCTTGGAAGGGCCAACCCATGAAGATCGGCGAACTCGCGAAAGCAACTCAGACGCAGGCGGAAACCATCCGCTTCTACGAGCGCGAGGGCCTGTTGAAGGAGCCTCCTCGCAGCGACGGAAACTACCGCCTCTACGGGAGGGAGCACCTGGAGCGGCTCGCCTTCATCCGGCACTGCCGCTCCCTCGACATGACGCTCGATGAGATCCGCGCTCTGCTGCTCTTCCAGGACGCGCCCCGGGAGGACTGTCATGCCGTCAACGAGGTCCTGGACGAGCACATCGAGCACGTGGCACAGCGCATCCGCGACCTGAGGGAATTGCAGAAAGAGCTCAAGTCGCTTCGAGAGCAATGCGATGGAGTGGCGGCCGAGTGCGGCATCCTGGATGGCCTGAAGCAAGTCACCGTCCGAAAGTCCACGGGCCAAGGGGTGCACTCGGTCGGGCACCGGCGGCCCCCGCAGGGACCGCGTAGCCCAAAGCCAGCGCATTGAAGCCGTTCGATCCGGCCGGCCTCGCTTGGGCTGGGCGCGCTTGGATCGCCCCCGGGATAGGCGTGTTCCGTGGAAGCGTCGGCGCACACGACTGGCACCAGCACCTTGCCCACCAGATCACGGTGGGCCTGGAAGGGGCCGTCGAGGTGGAGACCCCGGCCGGTCGCCTGCGAGGTCGGGCACTGGTGATTCCGGCCGGGATGCGCCACAGGCTGAGCGGAGGCGCGGTGCTCTCGATTTACCTGGATGCCCTCGCGCCTGAGGCGACGGCGCTGCGATTGCGGCCTCAACAGGCCGCTCTGGCGCTCGATCCCGACTTGGCGCGGCGGCTGCTGGACTTCTCGAGCGCAGACGATCTGACGACCGTTCAAGTCATCTTCCGGTCGGACCCGCCGCGTGTTGCCGACACGCGGCTCGAAGCGGTCGTGCGGGAACTTCGTGCCTGCAGGGGAGAGACCGACAGGCGCAGCCTGGCGGCGATGGTTCATGTTTCGCCGGAGCGCTTTTCACACTGGTTCGTGGAGCAGACCGGCCTGCCCCTTCGCAGCTACCTGAAGTGGGTGCGCCTGATCGAGTCACTGCGACAGCTCGCGGCGGGAGGCAGTCTCACCGAGGCAGCCCATCTGGGCGGGTTCTCCGACTCAGCCCATCTGAGCCGGACGTTCCGGGCCATGTTGGGGAGCAGCCCGGCAAACCTGCTGAAACAAGTCGCGCTTTCCGGCGCGATCGACTGATTCGTTCAAGCCGCAAGCCCGGCGCGCCTCTATCGTCGGCACATACCAGAACCAAGGTACCGACATGAAGCAGCTCGCACAATCAATCCTCCGCTGGGGTAGCTATCCGCTGGTATTTGGCGGATCGACCCTGGCCATCGTCTACACGGCCTATGCCGGCATGGCGTATTGGCCCATGGTGCCCGCAATCTCGCTTGCCGGCGTGCTGGCCGTTGCGGTCCTGGAGCGATTCCGGCCCTTCCGCGCGGCCTGGCTCGCGGACCACGGCGATACCAACACCGACATCGCCCACACCGTTGTCAACCTCGCGGTCATCCAGCTGACCGCCATGTGGATCGCCAGGCTGGGCGACTTCGTGCCGCCAGAGTGGCGCCTGTTTCCCGTGCAGTGGCCCTTGTGGAGCCAGCTGCTGCTCGTGGCGGCCGTGTTCGACATCGGTCTCTATGCCGTGCACCGCGTCAGTCATGCCGTGCCCTGGCTTTGGCGCCTGCATGCGCCGCACCACAGTGCCGAGCGGCTGTACTGGCTCAACGGCGAGCGGCGGCATCCCTTGCATGCCGCACTAATGGCGGCGCCCGGATTGACCGTCCTGTTCGCGATGGGCACTCCCTCGGAGCTTGTCGCGGCCTGGCTGGCGATTCTGGTCGTTCACCTGACTTTCCAGCACTCCAACCTGGACTACAGGGTGGGACCCATGCGACATGTGATTGGGGTTGCCGAGACGCATCGTTGGCACCACAAGCGGGACTTCGAAGACGCGCAGGTGAACTTCGGCGAGTTCTTCATGATCTGGGACAGGGCGCTGGGGACCTACTTCGACAGCAGGGACCAGTTGGGCGATGCGGCGGTGGGCCTGCGAGAAAAGGACTACCCGCGGGACTACTGGAGCCAGCTGCTGCATCCGCTCAAGCGCGCGGCTGCTGCCAATGTCACCTCACAGAAGTAACGCGATGGAGTGGCGGGTTGGTCCCGGTGCGCTTCTTCGGTCGGCCGTGCCGCCAGGGGTCGTCGGGGCTTGGCATCCAGCCCAAACAGTCGATGCGGGCATCATGCGGACTTTTCTCCGCAACTCCTGCTCCAACATCTCGGTGCGCGGAGTAGGCCGGTCAGTGGGCCCTTTACATCGCCTTTCTGATGTTGAAACGCGGGCAGGGTTTTCCCGCGCCTCAAACCGCTAGGATTTGCACCGAAACCGAAATCACCCCAACTGCCCCTTGATACGGCGGACACGGGCGATCAGTTTGTCTTTCTGGCGGGA
>CALMCS010000467.1 GCA_937862875.1 uncultured Comamonadaceae bacterium | reverse complement strand
TTTTATCGTCAAACATGTCGGTTCAGCCCCGCTGAATGGCAAAAAGCAACTGACTCCATCAACCCTGCCTCGCCGCAACGAAAGTAGCGCGCCGAGTCACGCACCAGAACACCAACGCGGCAAGGCTGACCGCTGCACCCAACAAGCACACACCCTGCCAACCCGTGCGGGTGTAGGTAGCAGTCGTGGCCATCGCGCCCAGCCCGCTCCCCACCGAGTAAAACAACATATAGAGGCCCACCAGGCGGCTATGCGCCTCTGGTCGACTGCGAAAAATCAGGCTTTGGCTGGTGACGTGCAAGGCCTGACCGCCCAAATCCAGCAACACAATGCCGATCACCAGAGCCGCAAGGGAAGACTCCATGAGAGAAAGCGGCCACCAGGCCAACAGCAGCACGATGAGCGCCGCCGCGCTGGTGCGTTGCCCGTAGCCGCGATCGGCCCATTGCCCCGCACGGGCCGCGGCCAACGCACCCACCACGCCGAACAACCCAAACGCGCCGATGGCAGTGTGCGAGAAGTTGTAGGGCGGCGCGCTCAAGGGCAGGACCAGTGCGCTCCAGAAGATGTTGAATGCGGCAAACATCAGCATCGCCAGAACGCCGCGCACCTGAAGCATGCGGTCTTGGCGCAGCAGCGTGAACATCGACGCGATCAGGCGCGGGTAGCTCATCTTGCTCGCGGCGAATGACGCGTTGGGCACGTTGGGCAACTTGCGCCAAAGCGGCACCGCAATCACCAGCATCAACACCGCCGACGAGAAGTAAACGCCGCGCCAACCCGCCAGATCGCTCACGGCCCCGGAGAACACGCGGGCCATCAGCAGGCCAATGAAGACACCGCCTTGTGCCGCACCCACCACGCGCCCTTGTTCGTCGTCGGCGGCGGCACTCGCGGCGTAGGCGATCAGCCCCTGCGTCATGGCCGTGCCGAGCATTCCCACGCAGAGCATGCCCACCAGCAGCGCCACTGCCGATTGCGCCAAGCCTACGGCGATCAGTGCCGCGACCAATGCCAGCAACTGCATTGCCATCAGGCGGCGGCGGTCCATGCGATCGCCCAGTGGCACCAACAACAGCAAGGCCAACGCACAGCCGACTTGCGTGGCCGTGACCACACCACCGATCGCCGAATGGCTGATGCCGAATTCGTGTGCCAGCACATCGAGCAGTGGCTGAGCGTAGTACACGTTCGCCACACTCAAGCCGCTCGCTACGGCGAAAAGCCATACCAGGCTGCGCGGCATGACATGCGAATTCAAAGTGCTCGTCATGATTCAATGATCCATCAAACTGGTTGCAAAACAAAACCAGTTGAATACTACGGCACGTAGTTTTAAAATGCAACCACAAGGCATTTATTCCATCTGCCCATCTGGAGCTTTCATGTCACGCAGCACTCCTTTGGACTCCACCGGCGAGACCTGCCCAGTCGCTCGTTCCGTCGATATCGTGGGGGATCGCTGGTCGCTGTTGATCGTGCGTGATGCCTTCGACGGCATGCGCCGTTTCGGCGATTTCCAGCGCAGCCTGGGCGTGGCCCGCAACATCCTCTCCGACCGGTTGCGCAAACTGGTGGAGGCCGGCGTGCTGGACATGCAGGCCGCCTCGGACGGCACGGCCTACCAGGAATACGTGCTGACACCCAAGGGCGAGAGCCTGTTTCCGCTGGTGGTGGCGTTGCGCCAATGGGGGGAGAAAAACCTGTTTGCGCGCAACGAGCGGCATTCGGTTCTGATCGACAAGCACACGGGCAAACCGGTGGGGTTCATGAGCCCCACTACGAAGAATGGAGAGGTGCTGACGGCGGATGCCACCGAAATTCAGAAGGTGGTGAACAAGCAGTCGCGGCCTTGATCGGGTGCATCACGCGTTCAATAGCCTTCGCCTTTCCGACACTCACTCGATTCCGTTGCAACTCGGAACGGAGGATTTCCTTCACCGTTGTCTCAGGCCAAAAAGTGCGTGCTCAATACCATGGGGTTAAAAGGTAGACTTCGAGCACGCAGTTATTCGCCGTCATCGTCATGAAGCGTCGCTACACACAGTTCAACTCCAAGCGCAGGCTACTCACGCCTGCGCAAAGCGCCTCTCGCGCGGATGAACTTCGGACTTTGGCCCATCGCGTCCGCTATGGCGGCAATCCGGAGCACAAAAAGAATCCGGGCGACTTTGGGCTCACCCCGCCCGCCGACCCCAGACAAGGGAAATCGCTGTGTGATGTCGCTGGAATTTTCAAGCGGGATCAAGCACACAGGCTGCTGCAGACGGGGTTGAGCAATGGCTTTGTAAGCGACCGAATGGTGGGTGAATGGCCAAAGAACGTCTGGTCGGTCACCGACGACGGAAT
>CALMCS010000466.1 GCA_937862875.1 uncultured Comamonadaceae bacterium | reverse complement strand
AAATTGTCATTTTCAGAAGACGACTGCACCAATTGTCAGGAGTCGATAACACTACATCGGCGAGAGCGAAAACTTCCCGGCTCAGTGCGAGCTAAGTCTGCCTGCGTACCTTCTCCACTGTGCAAATCCCTGCACTCTTCTGGAGAAGCATCATGTACCGCTATACCAAACTTTCCCTTCTGGCCGTCGCCATCGCTGCAACCGGCGCGGTCGCCTACGCCGCCAATGGCGGTATGGAAAACGACGCACTGGCAATCAGCAAGGCCAAGATTCCCCTCACTCAGGCGGTCACCGTCGCCGAGCAGCACGCCAATGGCAAGGCGTCACGCGCCGAGTACGAGAACTCGAAGCAAGGCTGGGTCTACGACGTGGAAGTCGTCAGCGGGGCCAAGGTCTTCGATGTCCGGGTCGATGCCGACAAGGGCACGGTCATCTCGTCTGCCGAGGACAAGGCGGATCACGATGATGACCACGACAAGCGGGACTGACTCCCGACAGTATGGCCGGATCGTTTCCCTCGGAGGCGATCCGGCCCGGAGACCTCATGGAATCACTCAACCATACATTTTTTCTCTGGCTCAACGCACCGGAGCATCCCAGTGCTTTGGCTCTGACGTTGGCCACCTTCTTTGCCGAACAGCTCATCTGGGCGGTTCCACTCCTGATCGGCATCGGCTGGCTTCGCGGCGGCGAGCCTACCCGCAAGACGATGCTCGTTGCTAGCGCATCGGGATTGCTGGGCCTGCTCATCAACCAGATCATCGGCCTGGCTTGGTTGCATCCTCGACCTTTCATGATCGGCCTGGGTCACACCCTCATCCCTCATGTTGCCGATTCGTCTTTCCCAAGCGATCACCTGACGCTGTGGTGGGCGGTTGCCTTCAGCCTCGCGCTGCAACGAGGCCCACGAATTGCAGGCGTGACTTTGGCTTTGCTGGGCGTTCCCATTGCCTGGGCGCGCATCTACCTTGGAGTGCACTTCCCATTCGACATGCTCGGGGCCATCGCCGTTGCTGCAATCTGTGCCTGGCTGACGTTACGTGAAGCACACTGGTATCTATTGCCAAGTTATCAACTTTCCACCGGAATCCATCGGCGGCTTTTCAGCGGGTTGATCGCGCTTGGATGGGTGCGCGAGTGAGCCTATGGGCGGGCTAAGTCAGCATGTTCAAACTGCTGGCAAACCATTTCACCCCCGGCAGGAGAACACCATGAACAAATTGCCCACGAGCAGCACCACTGGCTGGCTCAATAAAGTCCCGGAAGTCGCGCTGTCGTTCTGGATCATCAAGATCATGTCCACCACGGTGGGCGAGACGGGAGCCGATTTCCTGGCGGTCAACGCAGGGTGGGGGCAAGGCGTGACTCGAACCGTCATGGCTGCCCTGTTGGCGGCCGCCTTGTTCATGCAGTTGCGCACCCGACGCTATACCCCTTGGATTTACTGGCTGACGGTGGTACTGGTCAGCGTGGTCGGCACCCAGATCACCGATCTGCTGACCGATGGCCTTGGCGTCAGCCTGTACATCAGCACCTCGGCGTTCGCCGTTGCGCTCGCCGCGATCTTCTTCGTCTGGTATCGGATCGAGCGCACCCTGTCCATTCACGACATTGTGACGCGCAGCCGGGAGCTGTTCTATTGGGCTGCCATCCTCTGCACGTTCGCGCTGGGCACGGCTGCTGGCGATTTGGCGACCGAGGCATTGGGCTTGGGCTTTACCTGGGGCGCGGTGGCGTTCGGTGTGCTGATTGGCATCACCTATACCGCCTGGCGCATGGGCGGCAACGCCGTTCTGACCTTCTGGATCGCCTACATATTGACCCGCCCCTTCGGGGCCGCACTCGGCGACTTGCTGACTCAGGCCAAGACCTATGGCGGCCTTGGCATGGGTGCCATGTGGACAAGCGCCTTGTTCCTCACGGTGATCGTCATGCTGGTGGCCGTCGCGCAGATCGGCATGAATGGACGCCGCTCGGCCCAGCTCGTCGAATAACCATCTTCGCTCTACACAAGGAGAAAAACATGCTCATAAAGCACTCAATCGCTCGCCCTGTTGCCGCCATTTCGGCCGCCGTGCTCTTGGCCCTCGCGGCTGGTTGTTCCAAATCTGCCGATCAGAACAACGCAAGCACAGCATCAACTACACCGGCCCAGACTGTCTCGGCCTCGCAAGGCAAAACTGCCTCCAAGCTGGGCGACCTGTCGGCCTTCCGCAGCATCGCCACCGATGTCGCCGCCACTGTTGACAAGGGCGATCTGCCTGCTGCCAAGTCACGCATCAAGGACTTGGAAGTCGCATGGGACTCGGCCGAAGCCGGACTCAAACCGCGCGCGGCAGATGACTGGCATCTGCTCGACAAGGCCATCGACAAGTCGCTTGCGGCGCTTCGCGCAGACACGCCAAGCCAGGCTGACTGCAAGGCTGCGATGGATGCCCTGCTGAAAACCTTTAACACGCTCGAAGGAAAGTGAGCGCGCCCCATGAAAACATCCACTGAACACGCTTTGGCCAAGGTGCCCGAAGTTACGCTGGGCTTCTGGCTCATCAAGATTGCCGCCACGACGCTCGGTGAAACTGGCGGTGATGCGGTTTCGATGTCCATGAACCTGGGCTACCTGGTCGGTACAGCCATCTTCGCGGCGATCTTCCTGGCTGCCGTGGTCGCGCAGGTCAAGGCCAAGGACTTCCACCCCTTCCTGTACTGGACGACCATCATCGCGACAACCACGGTCGGCACGACGCTGGCCGATTTCGCGGACCGATCGCTCGGAATCGGGTACGCTGGCGGTTCGAGCTTGCTGCTGGCCTTGCTGCTTGGCTCTCTCTTCGTCTGGCATCGCACCCTTGGCTCCGTGTCGGTAAGCACGGTCAGCTCGCCCAAGGCGGAAGCCTTTTACTGGTTGACGATTATGTTCTCCCAGACGCTGGGCACCGCGCTGGGCGACTGGACGGCTGATACGGCGGGCCTGGGATACACGGGTGCGGCCGTCGTGTTCGGCGGGCTGCTCGCGCTGGTCGTGGCAGCCTACTACTGGACGAGCGTGTCCCGCACGCTGCTGTTCTGGGCGGCGTTCATCCTGACGCGTCCGCTAGGTGCCGTGGTCGGCGATTTTCTGGACAAGCCGGTGAGCGCGGGCGGCTTGGCGCTGAGCCGCTATTCAGCGTCGGCCGCGCTGCTCACCTTCATAGTGGTGGCAATCCTGCTGTTCAGGCAGCGAGCCGCCAGGACGGCGCATTGAACAACAATTGAAGGGAGGGTGAGTGCGGGTATTGCTGGTCGAAGACGATCCCATGATCGGTGACGCGATCCAGGGCGCATTGAAGGATGCGTCCTACGCCGCCGACTGGGTGAAGGATGGGCAGACGGCGCTCACCACGCTGGGCTGCCAGCACTACGACCTGGTGCTACTCGACCTCGGTCTGCCCGGCAAGGATGGGCTGGAGGTGCTGGCCAGCATCCGAGCCAAGGACAACCCGATTCCCCTGCTCATCATCACGGCTCGCGATGGTCTGGATGACCGTCTGCGCGGCCTGGATGGCGGGGCCGACGACTACGTGTCCAAGCCCTTTCAGATGGCGGAACTACTGGCCCGGATGCGCGCCGTCCTGAGGCGCAAAGGTGGCACGGCAGCACCAGTGCTCAGCAACGGCGTGGTGACGCTCGACCCGGCCACCAAAGAGGCTTGTGCCAATGATGGCCCCCAAGTGCAACTGTCCAACCGCGAGTTCTCGCTACTGCAAGCCTTGCTGGTTCGGCCTGGTGCCATCCTTTCGCGCAGCGAACTGGAGGATCGCATCTATGGCTGGGGGGAAGAGGTCGAAAGCAATGCCGTCGAATATCTGATCCACGCACTGCGGCGCAAGCTCGGTGGCGAGGTCATCAAGAACGTCAGGGGGGTCGGATGGATGGTCTCAAAAGGCGCTTGAACGAATCGGTGCAGCTCAAGCTGTCCTTCACCTTGTCGCTGGCCATCCTCGTGGTGGCCGTTGTGGCGGGCGTCTTCTCGTTCCTGTCCGCCTTCGATGAAGCCCACGAACTACAGGACGATGTATTGCGCCAGGTGGCGCAGCTCATGGATCGTCAGCGCTTGTTGCCTGCCGTGCCAACCACCGATATCCGTCTCAAGGATGTCGATGAAGAGTCGCGCGTGATCGTCCAGCGCTTGGGTGAGGTCAGTCCCTCTACGGTAGGCGTGGACGCAGGAGGCGTGCTCCCGCTCCCGGCGACCTTGGCAGATGGATTGCACACGCTGGAAGTTGGTGGCGAGACGTTTCGCGTGCTGGTCAAGACCACAGCGAGCGGCGAACGCATTGCTGTGGCTCAGGAGTCCGGCTTCCGCAATGAAATTGCCCGCGACGGGGCACTGCGCACGGTGATGCCTTTCTTGATTCTCGTGCCGGTGCTGCTGTTGATCGTTGCTGACCTGGTGCGCAAGATGTTCCAGCCCATCGCGGCGCTGTCCAAGGAAATAGACCAGCGGGCAGAGCAGGAACTGCATCCCGTCGAAGACCGCCACCTTCCGGTCGAGGTACGTCCGTTTGCCGTGGCGATCAATCGCCTGCTCGCTCGTGTCGGCCAGTCGATGGAATCTCAGCGCCGCTTTGTCGCGGATGCCGCGCACGAGCTACGTTCGCCGCTGACAGCCATGTCGCTGCAAGCAGAACGGCTCGCGGAAGCGGAAATGTCCAGCGTGGCGCGCGAACGGCTGACGGTTTTGCGCCAAGGGATCGAGCGCGGCCGCAGCCTGCTCGATCAACTCTTGACCTTGGCCAAGGCGCAGTCGGCCACCGACCTGCCGAAGTCGCCTGTATCTGTCCAGAGCATCTACCGCCGCGTGCTGGAAGACCTGATGCCGCTGGCCGAGGCCAAGCACATCGACATTGGTGTCGAAGGCACGCTGGACGCCGAAGTGTGGGCAAGCGAGCTGGACATGATCGCTGTGGTCAAGAACCTGGTCGATAACGCCATCCGCTACACGCCAGAGGGAGGGCGTGTTGATCTTTCTGTGGGTGTTTCGGAAGGGAAGGTCGTACTACGTATTCAGGACAGTGGGCCTGGCATTCCGTTGGCTGAACGGGATCGAGTGTTTGATCCCTTCTACCGCACGCTGGGGAGCGAGCAGATCGGCTCGGGTCTGGGACTATCCATTGTCCAGACGATTGCCAATCGCATCGGTGCTGAAATCCGCCTCGACTTCTCAGACCAAGAGAAGCAAACTGGCTTAAATGTTGCCGTTATCGCTCCCATGCGGTAGGGGTTTGAGAAACGCGGAGGCAGGCTAAATGATTAATTCGGCGGGGTGGTTTTATTGGGCTTTGCTGTCCGCTATCTTTGCAGCACTGACGGCTATTTTTGCCAAGGTTGGCATTCAGGGAGTTGATTCCGATCTGGCCACCTTGATCCGCACGGCCATCATCATCGTCGTCCTGTCGGCGTTTGTTGCGTACACGGGGAAATGGGCCAACCCCTTGGAGTTATCACCCAAGACATGGCTTTTCCTCGGGCTGTCCGGCTTGGCAACAGGGGCATCGTGGGTCTGCTACTTCCGCGCACTCAAGATTGGCGATGCATCCAAGGTTGCGCCAGTGGATAAACTCAGTCTTGTCCTGGTGGCGGTATTTGCTTTCGCCTTTTTGGGCGAACGCCCGTCACTGAGGGAGTGGTCCGGCATTTCGATGGTCGCCGGAGGCGTTCTGTTATTGGCGTTCAAGTGATAACAGGTAGCACATACTGACTCAACCAGTCGTCACGATTCGTCTACAGT
>CALMCS010000465.1 GCA_937862875.1 uncultured Comamonadaceae bacterium | reverse complement strand
TTGCCGTAGCGGTCCCAGTGGAATTGGACCTTCACGCGGCCGTAGGGATCGGTGTGGATTTCTTCGCCTGCCGGGCCGGTGATGACTGCCGTTTGCGGGCCTGTGGTGCGAGGTTTGGCGGTGACGCGTTGGCTTCTGTATTGCGTTGTCTTGGGTACGGCATGAAAGCTGATGCGGTAGGTCGTGGGTGTGCCGGTGTGGGAGCCTCCACCTCCACCTCCACCTCCCCCGCCATCGCTTCTGCGCACGTTTTCCTCGAAGCGGTACTGCGCCGATTCGATCAGGTATTCCGCGTTCTGGTCGGCGCGCGGATAGCCCCGTAGCGTGAGGCAAAAGCCTGGAGCAATGTTTCTGGCGTTGCCCTCGCCCTGCACCGTTTTTCGCTGGGCCTTTTGCTGTTCCGTGCGCACGCGGGCGTAGTTTTCGCCGTCGCCCATCTCGATGTATCCGCCGGGCCATTCGTAGATTTCTCTATCGTCCTGAGCGTGGCCGGCCGGCAATGCGAGCTGTGTGTCGAGGGGGGCGCGGGGCTTTTCGAAGTCGTAGTCGTCTGCCGCAAAGCGACCGCTGGCGATGTCTTCCGCAAAGCTCCAGTGGTCGATGAAGTCTTCGTCACGCACCTGTGCTGCGCGGTCGTTCGGGTAGTACGGGATGCTGGCCTGTCCGTTGACCAGCGGCTGGTGCGAGCCGATGTCGTCGGACAGCACCAGGGTGTGGCTGCCCTGCTTGTGCGTGAAGTAGAAATACGCGCCCTCTTCCTCCAGCATGCGGCTGACGAAGTTGAAGTCGGATTCACCGTACTGCACCAGATACACCCAGGTGCGGTAGCTGTTGACGAGTCGGTCGTCGATGGTGAAACCGTAGGGTCCGAGGACTTGCTTGATGACGTCCGGGACGGTCTGGTTCTGGAAAATCCTGAAATCGCTGCGGCGCGTGGCGTGCCAGAGCCAGGGGCTGAGGGTGGCGAGGTAGCTGTAGAAATCGCCGTCGCGTCCGGCATAGGTGAACTGTGTGATCTGGCCGGACAGGAATCGCTGGTCGCCGCCGTGCAATTGGGTGGTGAGGTCGATTTCGATGCTCAGGTCCTTGCCGAGCAGCTGGTTGGCGGAGATGGACGGGTTGTCGCTCAGCAAGCGCACACGGTATTCAAACAGCCGCGAAATTTGCTCGTGTCCCTCCAGCGAGCGAAAAAGCAGTTGCTCGCCCAACGGACTGTGGGCGATGAAGGTGCGGTTGGTCATTCGAAAACTCCCTCTCTCTTTTTTTGCGACTCGCTCAACACTTGTCTCGCGCACGAGTGGTGATTGGGTGCGTCAGGCGCACTCATTTGAATAACTGGTGGCGCGAATGCTAGGGATCGAGCGGGGTTGGCGGCTTGCGCTCACACAAGGTGCGGCGACATCCAGCCTCGAAATTGCGAGCAATTGCTACAGGTCTGCTCGGGTGTTTGCGCGGCTTGCCGTGGGTCCCGGGTGGTGAACCAAGCCGCCCCGCCTCTGGTTCAGCCCATGCAGGCATCGCCAAATCAGCGGTCCCCCTTCACCAAACCGGGCGCAAGCCATCGCGAATGGCGATATCAAAAGCTATTTTTCGCCATAGAATGGGCGTCGCATTCTGTTTCCACGACTACAACACCCACAATGAAAAGCTCCGAGCGCAGCTTCGCGCGCCGTATTGATCTGACCTCGCTGCAACTGTTTGTCGCAGTCTGCGAGCTGGGCAGCATCGGGCGCGCGGCCGAACGGGAGTTCATTGCCGCGTCGGCCGTGAGCAAGCGGCTTTCCGATCTGGAAACCGCCGTGGACACCGCACTGCTCTACCGCCACAGCCGTGGAGTCACGTTGACTCCGGCCGGCGAGAGTCTGTTGCACCACGCTCGCACCGTGTTGTTTGGTCTCGAGCGCATGCAGGGCGAATTGTCTGAATATGCCGATGGCGTGCGCGGCCATGTGCGCATGCACGCGAATATTTCCGCCATCGTGCAATTCCTCCCCGAAGATCTCGGCGCATTTGCGAGCGAGCACAGCCAGGTCAAGATCGACCTGCAGGAACATTTGAGCCAGGAAGTGCTGAACGCCGTGCGCGACGGTGCCACCGACCTGGGCGTTTGCCACACCGGCACCACGGTGGACCCCGAAGGCCTGCAAAGCCGCACCTATCGCCACGACCGGCTCGTGGTGGTGATGCCGCAGTCGCACGCACTCGCCGATCGTGAGTCCATTACCTTCGCTGAGGTGATGGAGTGGGACATCGTGGGTCTGCAAGCGGGCAGCAGCATCAGCCTCGCGATGCGCCAGGCCGCCGGCCAGACCGCCAAGCCGCTGCGCCAGCGCATGCAGGTCACCAGCCTCGATGCCATGTGCCGCATGATCGACAACGGTTTGGGCATTGGTCTGTTGCCGGACCGCGCCTTTGACCTGATGCATAGCGTCGGCCAACTCACCGCCGTACGTTTGAACGAGCCCTGGGCCGAGCGCGAACTGCGTGTCGTGGCCCGCGACTTCGAAGCCCTGCCCGTCACGGCCCGACTACTGGTCGAGCACCTGACTCGCCCGAATGCATTGGCCGAGCTACAGCAGCAACTCGCCGCCTGAGCGAGCCGCAAAGCCCCGATTTCAAGAAGTATTTTCAAGAATTCAAGACCCCACCTGAGACCCTACGGAAAGAAAAGAGCACATCATGGGACGCACCCTCTACGACAAAGTCTTTGACGAACACGTGGTTCATGAAGAAGAAGACGGCACCGCCGTTCTCTACATCGACCGCCATCTGGTCCATGAAGTCACCAGCCCGCAAGCCTTCGAAGGTCTGCGCGAAGCGGGTCGCAAGGTCTGGCGTGTGAGCTCCATCGTGGCCACGGCGGATCACAACACGCCCACCACCGACTGGAATCTGGGTTACGACGGCATTGCCGACCCGATCAGCAAGGAACAGATCACCACGCTCGACAAGAACATTGCCGAGAGCGGCGCTGCGGCGTTCTTCCCGTTCATGTCCAAGCGCCAAGGCATCGTGCACGTGATTGGCCCTGAGAACGGCGCGACCCTGCCCGGCATGACTGTTGTTTGCGGCGACAGCCACACATCGACCCACGGCGCGTTCGGCGCGCTGGCGCACGGCATCGGCACCTCGGAAGTCGAGCACGTGATGGCCACGCAAACCCTGCTCGCCAAGAAGGCCCAGAACCTGCTGGTGAAGGTCAACGGCAAGGCCGCTCCCGGCGTGACCGGCAA
>CALMCS010000464.1 GCA_937862875.1 uncultured Comamonadaceae bacterium | reverse complement strand
CGCGTGACCGTGAACACCAACGCCACCCCAGACGCTCCGGCCTTGCTGCAGCTGCGCAATTTCAGCGTCTCCTACGGCCCGGTCGAGGCCGTGCACCAGATCAATCTGGAAGTGAAGCGCGGCGAGATCGTCACCGTCATCGGGCCGAACGGCGCAGGCAAGACCACGCTGCTGTGTGCCGCGATGGGCCTGCTCCCGGCAAGGGGCGAGATCGCCCTGGACGGCACGCCCGTGGTGCGCTGCACGGTCGAAAAAATGGTCGCCCAGTCGGTGGCGCTGGTGCCGGAAAAGCGTGAACTGTTCGGCGAGATGAGCGTCAAGGACAACCTGCTGCTCGGTGGTTTCTCGCTCTGGCGCAAAGGCCAGCGCGATCAATCGCAGCGCATGCAGGAGGTGTTCGCGATCTTTCCCCGATTGGAGGAACGCGCCTCGCAAATGGCCTCCACCCTGTCGGGCGGTGAACGACAGATGCTGGCGATCGGCCGGGCCTTGATGGCCAGGCCGCGCCTGTTGATGCTCGACGAACCCTCGCTGGGCCTCGCCCCGCGCATCGTGCGCGAGGTGCTGCAGGTCGTGGCGTCGCTGCGCGATCACGGCGTGTCGGTGCTGCTGGTCGAGCAGAACGCACGCGCAGCACTCAAGGTGGCCGACCGTGCCTATGTGCTCGAGAGCGGCAGCATTGCCCTGAGCGGCCCGGCGCGAGAATTGCTGAGCGACCGCCGCATCATCGACACCTACCTGGGTGCCGTGAGCGCGCCGGGAGCGGCCTGACAACCCACCGCGTGGGCTGCTAAGGCAGTGCCTTGCGGTAGTGCTGCGCCATGTAATCGAGAAACGCACGCACGGTGGGCGGCAGAAACCGCGTGGCCGGATAGATCGCGAAATAGTTCAGCGTTCCCAGATGAACGTCGGGCAGAACCCGCACCAGCTGGCCGCTTGCGAGGGCCGATTGAACGGTATGCAAGGTGAAGGCCGCGACTCCCAAGCCCGCTCTGGCTGCCGCATAGGCCGAGGTGATCGTATCGGTTCGCAGTCCGCGTTGCGTGGCAATTCTGGAGTCGGGCGCCGCGCCGCCGTACAGTTGCCAACTCACCGGTTTGCGGTCGGTGGAATACACAATCAAACGCTGCGCCTGCAGTTGCTCGGCATTCACCACCGGGCCATGCTGCGCGAGGTAAGCAGGTGACGCCACCAGCACCATCGGCGACTCGGCAAGCTTGCGCGCAACCAGGCTGCTGTCAGGCAAGGCCGCACTGATGCGCAGCGCCGCATCAATGCCCTCGGCCACCATGTCCACCGTGCGGTCGGTGCATTGCAGGTCGAGCTCGATCTGCGGGTAACGCTGTGCGAACGTTGGGAGCCAGTCGGCCAACTCCAACTCGCCCACCACCAGGGGCAGACTCAAGCGCAGTTTTCCGCTGATGTCGGCGTGGTCCTGTTTCTGAGAGAGCGAGTGCTCGACGTCGGCGATGCGATCGAGCACCTCCACACAGGTTTGGTAGTACTCGGTGCCAGCGCTGGTGAGCGTGAAGCCGCGCGTGTTGCGATTGAGCAGTTGCACGCGCAAAGCGACCTCCAGCTCCTTGATCTGACGCGATGCCGTGGAATGCGTGGTGCCCAGCTCATCCGCCGCAGCGCTGAAACTGCGCGCCTGCACAACGGCGCGGAACATGCGCATGGCCTGCAATCTGTCCACAACACACCTCGCCAGAAAATTGCTCTGGCTTGCAGCTTAACGCAGGACGAGCTGGGTGATCTGCGCCGTGGTGAGCACATCACCAAAAGTGTCTTCGATCTCGGCGAGCGCCGCGTTGTGCAGGGCTGCGTGCTCCACGGATTCACCATTGGCGCGTGTGATGCTGCGCGTGGCACTCGCATCCGAGGCCACCACCACCTGATAGCCGTGCACCGCCGCATCGCGGGCAGCACCGGCCACGCAGGCATGCGTCATCAAGCCGGCAATGATCAGGTTACCGATTTGGCGACTGCGCAGTTGCTCATCGATTTTGGTGCCAACGAAGACGCTGACGTTTTCTTTTTGCACCACGACATCGCCTGCACGTGGCTGCATTTGCGGATGGAATTGGACAGTCTCGCCGTCCATCGCAAACACGGCCGATCCGGCGGGTGCAATGTGCTGGACCTGGAACACCGGGATCTGGTGCTGATCTGCCCATGCGATGAGCTTCTGCGTGTTGCGCATCGCTTGCTCACCCGCTGGGATCGGCATGCGGCCGGTGAAGTATTCGTTCTGAAAATCGATCACCAGCAGCGCTGTTGTGTTGGCGGTGAGCGCCTCAATGGGCGTCACGCCCGACATGGCGCGAATGGTGGCTTGTGGGTTGGTTTTGGGGGTGTTCGACATCTCGGTTCCTTGTGTTCAAAGTGATGCCGAAAGT
This sequence comes from uncultured Comamonadaceae bacterium, assembly GCA_937862875.1. Lineage (GTDB taxonomy): Bacteria > Pseudomonadota > Gammaproteobacteria > Burkholderiales > Burkholderiaceae_C > Diaphorobacter_A. The sequence goes on along the minus strand of CALMCS010000464.1, from coordinate 56 downwards.
CTAGTTTTGCGGGCGGCTTTGCACAACGCCGTAGCCCGTGCAAGACTTGTGCGCGG
>CALMCS010000463.1 GCA_937862875.1 uncultured Comamonadaceae bacterium | reverse complement strand
TGCGTGCAGCCCGCCATGCTCCCCAACATCAACTACGCGACGGCGCGGGTGCTGGACGCTGCTGGCATTCAGACCGTGATTGCGGGCAACGCCGGTTGCTGCGGCGCGGTGAAGTTCCACCTGAACGACCAGGACGGCGGCCGCGCGCAGATGCGCGCCAATATCGACGCCTGGTGGCCGATGGTCGAGTCGGGCAAGGTGGAGGCCATCGTTGTGAACGCATCTGGTTGCAGCGCCATGGTCAAGGATTACGCACACGCGCTGCGCGAAGACCGCCGCTACGCCGAGAAGGCCCAGCGCATCAGCGCCATCGCTCGCGATTTGAGCGAGCTGCTGCCCGCCATGTTGCCCGAGTTGGCAGAGAAGCTCCAGGGCCGCGTCAAGCCCCGGGGCAAGCTCGCGTACCACCCGCCTTGCACCCTGCAGCACGCACAGAAGCTCAAGGGTGTGGTCGAGCGCGATCTGGCGAAGCTCGGGTTTCAGATGCTGGTCTCGCGCACCGAATCGCATCTGTGCTGCGGCTCCGCCGGCACCTATTCGATCCTGCAGCCCGAGCTGTCGAAGACGCTGCGCACCCGCAAACTCGCGGCGCTCGACGAGGCCTGCGGCAACGAAAAGCCCGCGATGATTCTGTCGAGCAACGTCGGCTGCATCACGCATCTGCAATCGGGCACGGGCGTTCCGGTCAAGCATTGGGTCGAGGCGCTCGACGACGCTCTGGTGGGGAGCGCGTCGTGAGCATCGTTGTCTATTTTTTGCGCAACGACAGTCCGGATGAGCAGGCCCCTGTCTGGCTGGCGCAATGCGAGCCGTTCAGCGACGCGCAGATGGGCGAGGCACTCCAGCTGTGCCAGACGCTGCGCAACGACCCGCGCAACGCGCATGTGACGATCTCGTCCGAGCTGCGCGACATGGTCGGCCCGGTGGGCGTGGCGGCCGTGGAAAACGGCCAGACCCCGGACGGCCATTCCTACGAATGGAGCAAGGCCGGACGTGCGGGAGCCAGCCGTCGCAATGCGCAGCAACCGCCCGTGAAGCGCAAGGACACGGATACCTGATCGGTGTCAGATCAACGGCGGATCGAACGCCCGGATGGGCGGCAGCGGTCCGTCGAATCGCTCGATCTGCACCGTGCTGATCTGGCCCGCGCAGCCTTGTCCCAGTGACGATGTGCCGAGATCGCGCGCGAGGATGTTGGGGTTGCCGTGTACGCAGACCACGCCGTGGGTGGCGTCGGGTCTGGGGTCGTACCACGCGCCGGTGGGCAGTTGCACCACGTCGGCGCGAATGTCTTCACTCAGGTGCACGCTGGCGAGACACGCGCCCAGTTCGTTGAACAGGCGCACGATGTCGCCTTCGGCAATGCCGCGCGCGGCTGCGGTGCTGGGGTGGAGGTGGCAGATCTCGCGGCCCTGGCGTTTGTTGTCCATGCTGTAGCGGCCAAAGTCGAGTTGGCTGTGCAGCTTGGTGTAGGGCTGGTTGGCGACCAGCCACAGTGGGTGCTCTGCGGTCGGCGCGTATTGCGGCGCGAGCCAGGCGGGGTGGCCCGGGCAGTCGGCATAGCCGAAGCTGGCGACGACGGGCGAGCTGATCTGCACCTTGCCGCTGGGCGTGGGCAGCGGGGCGTTGTCGGGGTCGTTGCGGAAGGCGCGCAGGATGCCGCCGTCGTCCGGCAGTTGCGGGATCAGCATTTCGCCGGCTTCCCAGAACTGCTCGAAGGTGGGGGCTGGCAGCTGCCGTTTTTCCAGACCGCGGCGGGTGTGTTCGTACAGGTGCGCGAGCCACGCGCGTGCGTCGCGGCCTTCGCTGAATTCTTCCAACTTGCCGAGCCGCTTCGCCAGATCGCAGAAGATCGTGTAGTCGTCGCGTGCCTGTGCATAGGGCTCGGCGACGCGCTTCATGGCGATCACCAGCGGGTCGGTGGCGGTGGCGCCGATGTCTTCGCGCTCCAGCGTGAGCGTGGTGGGCAGGACGATGTCGGCGTGGCGGGCCGTGGCGGTCCACACGCTTTCGTTGATGATCAGCGTGTCGAGTGTGCGGAACGCGTCGGCCAGGCGGCGCAGGTCCTGGTGGTGGTGAAACGGATTGCCGCCGGCCCAGTACGCGAGGCGAATGTGCGGGTAGTGCATGCGCTTGCCGTCGTAGTCGAACGGCTGGCCCGGGTGGAGCAGCATGTCGGCAATGCGCGCCACGGGGATATAGGCCTTCACGCTGTTGCTGCCCTGCGGCAGCGGCGCGACCGGCGTGGCGTTGTTGCGCCGTCCGTAGTGGGCGAGGGTGCCCAGCGCGTAGTTGTAGCCGCCGCCGGGCAGTCCCAGTTGGCCGAGTGCCGCGGCCAGCACCGCGCCCATCCACACGGGTTGTTCGCCGTGCTCCGAGCGCTGCAGCGAGTGCGAGACGGTGACCAGCACGCGCTTGCCGACGAGCGAGCGCGCCAGATCTATCAACTGCGCTGCGGGGATGTCGCAGATGGAGGACGCCCAGGCGCAGTCCTTGACCACGCCGTCGCTGCGGCCGAGCAGGTAGTCTTCAAACGTGTCCCAACCGGCGCAGCAGCGGTCGATGTAGTCGCGGTCGAGCTGGCCGTCCGCGTGCAACTGGTGCACGAGGCCGAGCATCAGCGCGGTGTCGGTCATCGGTACCGCGGCGATCCATTCGGCATGGAGTTCGGGCGGCAGGTCCGAGCGCAGGGGGCTGATGTTGACGAAGCGGCAACCGCGCAGTGCGGCGGCGAGCATCGCGCCTTTTTCGGTGTGACGGCTCACGCCGCCCGAGGCGACGCGCGAATTCTTGAGGGCCATGCCGCCGAAGGCGAGCACCACATCGGTGTGCTCGGCCAGTTGCTCGAGCGTCACGTTCTGGCGCGCGACCTGCTCCATCGGCGCGATGACATGCGGCAGCAGCGGGGCTGCGGCTCCGGCGCTGTAGGTGTTGACGGAGCGCACATAGCCGCCAACGGCGGTGTTCAGAAAACGATGGACCTGGCTTTGCGCGTGGTGAAAGCGTCCGGCGCTGGACCAACCGTAGGAGCCGCCGAAGATCGCCTCGCAGCCATGGGTCTGCTCTACCCGGCGCAGCTCGTTGGCCAGCAGGTCGAGCACCTCGTCCCACTCCATCTCGACATAGTCATCGCTGCCGCGCCGCGGGTCGGGACCGGGGCCGTTGTCGAGCCAGCCCTTGCGCACCATGGGCCGGGCCACGCGGATCGGGTGGCGCAGCGCGTCCCTCAGGTTCTCGACGATCGGATTGGGGTCCGGGTCCTGGGGGTGCGGTTGCACGCTCAGATCGGTTCCGTCCCAGGCCGCGGAAAACGCACCCCAATGCGAACTGTGGGGGCGCATCTGCGGCTGGCCTGTGGTTGATTCACTCGTCGGCATGGGCTTGACCTTCCTGCTGTCTTCTCAAAGGCTTGTCTCTGGTGACAGAGCATATGGCTTTCAGAGCGTTTGTGCAGGCGCGGGCGGGGCCTTCGGGGCTGTGCGGATGGCTTTTCGGGGCGCAATTGGAGGGCTTCGCATAGGCCCCATGCGCCCCTGCGCGGGTTCGATCCGGAATTTCAGTCTGCGGAAAATGAGAGGGTTTCCCGAAAAATGGCATGATGGCACGTTTTGACTGACGCGCAGCCGCTACGGCTGCGTGATTGATTGCACATGAACTCTCCTGTGACTGAAGCTGAAAAGTCTGCCGCTGACGCAGAACAGGCAGTAGCTGCCGCGACCGACGCTGGCGCGCCAAGCAGCGCACCGCAGAACTCTCAGTCTGATGCAGCCCAGACCTCCTCGCAAAAACGGGGTGGGCAGCGCAATGGCCGATCCGGTCGTGGCGGCGGTGCCCCACGCGCCGCTCGCGGACCTGAAAACCAAGGCGGCCCTGCAGGCGCGGACAAGGCGATGAGCCCACGCCGCCAGAATCCTGCACTGCTGCAACTGGCCACGCTGTACCCACAGCTCTTCGGTGAGCAGCCGAAGCCACTCAAGCGCGGTATTTTCCAGGACCTGGAACAGGCTCAGCCGGGCGTGTTCGCTCCCGCCGACCTGAAGCTGGCTCTGGGCATTCACACCCGTTCCTCGCGTTACCTGCAAGCGGTCTCGCAAGGCCAGCCGCGCCACGATCTGCAAGGCAACGTGGTCGAGCAGATGGCTCCCGAGCATGTGTTCCACGCGCTGGTGGAGGTGTTCCGCCGCCGCCGTCCGCGCGATGGCGAAGACCTGACGCAAAAACTGCTGCGCCGCATGGCGATGGCATTTGAAGCCTCGGGCCTGACCCGCGAAGCCTATCTGGAACTGGTGCGTGGTCGCGACGACGCCACCAACGCGCTGCTGGACGAGGCGATGGCCGAAGTCGCCGCCCGCACGGCCAAGGACGAGGCGCTGCTGCGCGCGTTCGAAGCCAGCGGCTGCGCCACCGTCGAAGCGTTTGCCGACATGTACGGCATGCAAGTGCGCCAGGTCGGCCCGCAACTCGACCGCGCCAAACGCCTGCGCGGCTGAAGCCACTGACACCCTTGGGCCGCGAAGCGCCTCGGGGGTCTGTTCACTACTGACACTACGGTGTCAGCAGTAGGTTTGCATCATTGCTCCTGTTCGATTCTTAACGACACACAGGAGCTTTCATGACTGCTATCCCAACCACCCGTTCCATCATCAATTGGTTCGAGATCCCCTGCACCGATCTGCAGCGCGCGCAAGCGTTCTACGAGGTCATGCTCGACTGCACCCTGCAGCAGCAGGACTTCGGCGGTGCGCCGATGGCGACGTTCCCGTACAACTGCCCCAACACCGGCGGTTGCCTGGTGGGTGGTGGCAGCCTCAAGCCGTCGCATGACGGCGGAGTGCGCATCTACCTCGACTGCACGCCCAGCGTGGAAGCGGCGATGGAGCGCGCACGCCTGGCCGGTGGACAGCTGCTGGACGAGTGCATCGAGCTGCCGCAGGACATCGGCTTCATCGCGCATATTCGCGATACCGAAGGCAACACCATCGGTCTGCACGCCAAGGGCCGTTAAAGAGATCCACTGACGAAGGCGCTGCCGCATAAGATGGCAGCACCTTCGTTCTTGGCCTGGCACCCCACGCTTACCACCTACCCATGCGCCGCGCAGACCGCCTCTTCCAGCTCGTGCAGCTCATCCGTGGGCGCAGATTGTCCACGGCCGCGTTTCTGGCGCAGCGGCTCGAGGTGTCGCTGCGCACCGTGTACCGCGATGTGGCCGATCTGCAGCACCAAGGCGTGCCGATCGAGGGCGAGGCAGGGGTGGGGTACCGGCTGGGCGCTGGCTTCGAGCTGCCGCCGCTGATGTTTTCACAGGCCGAGGCGAACGCGCTGGTGATCGCGGCGCGCGTGGCGCAGGTCTGGATGGACGATGAGCTGGCGCGCGAGCTCGACTGTGCGCTCGGCAAGATCATGTCGGTGCTGCCGGCGTCAGCCAGGGTGGCGGCCGAGGCCCAGGCTTTGTTCTCGCTGGGCTCGGGGCTGGACCCGCGCACGCAGGAAACGCTCAAGCGCCTGCGCAATGCCGCCCATGCGCAGCAGTTCGTGGAGCTGGAGTATCTCGATCTCAAGGAACAGCTCAGCACCCGCCGTGTGCGGCCTTTGGCCTGTCTCTACTGGGGCAAGGTGTGGACGCTGTCGGCCTGGTGCGAGGTGCGCGAAGACTTTCGCGCCTTCCGCATCGACCGGGTCAATCGCTGCGAGGTACTTGAGCGGACGTTTCAGCACGAATCCGGCAAGACGCTGGCCGATCTGATGCGGCGCGTGCAGTGCGAGACGTGAGATGGGTGATGTGAACAGTTGACGCTCAGGCTTTGGATGAAGCGAGTGCGGCCTCGATGTCCGCCGCCAGAGCG
>CALMCS010000462.1 GCA_937862875.1 uncultured Comamonadaceae bacterium | reverse complement strand
ACATCGCAGAGCGCCGCTTGCCGCAGGACGGCCGTATCAAGACCCGCGTCAAGGGTCGCGAACTGGATCTGCGTGTCTCCACCGTGCCCACCGTGCATGGCGAAAGCATTGTGATGCGGGTGCTGGACCGTGCGAGCGTGCGTTTCAGCCTGGCGGACATGGGCTTCGAGCAGGGCACGCTGACCAAGTTCAACGAGCTGCTGGCGCGTCCGCACGGTATTTTGCTGGTCACCGGCCCTACGGGTTCGGGCAAGACGACCACCCTGTACGCGGCGCTGGCCAAGCTCGATTCCGAGACGCAGAAGATCATCACCGTGGAAGACCCGGTGGAGTATCAGCTCGAAGGCATCAACCAGATTCAGGTCCACGCACAGATCAACTTGACCTTTGCGAACGCGCTGCGTTCGATTCTGCGCCAAGACCCGGACATCATCATGATCGGTGAAATGCGAGACGGCGAAACCGCGCAGATCGCGGTGCAGTCCGCGCTGACCGGTCACTTGGTGCTCTCCACCCTGCACACGAATACCGCCGCGGGCGCGATCATTCGTCTGAAGGACATGGGCGTCGAGGGCTACCTGATCACCTCCTCCGTGAACGGCATCCTGGCCCAGCGCCTGGTGCGGACCCTGTGCAAGGAGTGCAAGGCACCGTATGTTCCACCAGAGGCGGAATGGAAATCCTCGGGCCTGTCGCGTTTCTGCGAATTGGGCACGCCGGTCTACAAGCCCGTCGGTTGCAGCCAATGCCGCCAGACCGGCTTCCGGGGTCGTACCGGGATCCACGAATTGATGCCGCTGGACGAGAAGATTCGTACCGCGATTCTGGCCGGCAAGGATGCGAGCGAGCTCAACAGCATCGCTTCCCGCGACGGCATGCTCAGCCTGCACGAAGACGGTTTGCGCAAGGTGATGGACGGCGTGACCAGTCTGGATGAGTTGGCGCGCGTAACCCAGGATCAGAGCGATGCCTGATTTCGAGTGGAGCGCAGCCGCCGCCAACGGCAAGGTCACCAAGGGCAGTACCAATGCCGCCAGCAGTGCGCTGGTGCTCAAGCGCCTGCGCGAGCAGGGCTTGACGCCGCTCGATGTGCGCGAAGCCGGGGCGGGTTCCGTGCGCGCCGGAGCGTCCGGCGGTGCCACAGCCGGCACGGGTGTTCTGGCGGCCAAGCGAAAGCAGGGCAACGCGAAGGCCAAGGTCACGGCGTCGGACGTGCTGGCGCTCACCTCCGAGCTGGCCATCATGCTGAAGGCCGGTTTGGCGCTCGACAATGCGCTGCGCGTGTTGATCGACATGAGCTACAAGCCCATGGTCACGGCACTGCTGGTCGACATTCTGGAGAAAGTCAAAAGCGGTACGCCGCTCAGCAAGGCGCTGATGGCGCATCCGCAGCTGTTCAGCGACTTCTACGTGAACATGATCCGTTCGGGCGAGATCAGCGGCCAGATGGCCTCGGTTCTGGCGCGTTTGGTGGAGCACATGGAGCGCGTGCGTTCCCTGCGCGAAAGTGTGATTTCGGCGGCGATCTACCCGGCCATTCTGCTGGGCGTGGCCGTGCTGTCGCTGGTGGCGATGCTCGGCTTCGTGGTGCCGCAGTTTGAAAAACTGTTCAACGACATGGGCGATGCCCTGCCCATGCCGACGCGCGTGGTGATGAACATCGGCAAGGTGTTCCAGCATTACGGCTGGTTCATCTGCATTGCCGCCGCCTTGTGTGTGTGGCTCATCATGAAGTGGCTGGCCACGCCGGCGGGTCGCCAGTGGTGGCAGTCGGTGGTGCTGCGTCTGCCCCTGATCGGCACGCTCTCCAAGAAATATGAGATGACGCTGTTCTCGCGCTCGCTCGGCACCTTGCTCGGCAACGGCGTGCCGCTGCTCACGGCGCTGCACATTTCGACCCAGACGGTGACCAACATCTTGCTGCGCCAGCCGCTCGAGAGCATGTCGCCGAAGGTCAAAGAGGGTACGAAGGTGGCCGATGCCGCCATCAGCACCGGAATCTTCGAGCCGCTTGCTATCAATTTGATGCGAGTGGGTGAGGAAACCGGTCGCATCGGGCCGATGATGCTCGAATTGGCAAATATTTTGAACCGAGAGGTGGAGGTGGGTATCAAACGCACCCTGACTCTGGTGGAGCCGGTACTGATTCTGGTGCTCGGTATCCTGATCGCCTCGATCATTGTGTCGATTCTCCTGGGAATCTTGTCTGTCAACGATCTTGCCGCTTAATTTGTCTATATGAACCTGACCATGAAACACACTCGTAAAAAGGCCCAAGCAGGCTTCACCTTGATTGAATTGCTGGTCGTGCTGGCTATTCTGACGCTGCTCGCCGGCTTGGTGGGCCCGCGCGTGCTGAACCAGTTGGGCGGAGCCAAGTCCAAGTCGACGGCCGTGCAGATTGCCGACATCGACAAGGCGCTGGAAATCTACAAGCTCGACGTGGGTCGCTACCCGACCAATGAAGAAGGCCTTGCCGCGCTGATGAAGCGTCCCGGCACGGGCAACGGTTGGGCGGGTCCTTACCTCAAGGGCGAAGACGTGCCTTCGGACGCATGGGGTCACCCATTCCGTTATGCCAATCCAGGCCCGAACGGCGGTATCGAAATTCTGTCTCTGGGTGCTGACGGCGCTCCAGGCGGCGAAGGCGAAGCCGCCGACGTCCGCAACCTGCATTGATCCGTCGAGAATAGTCTTGTTGTGGAACGGGAGCGCGGATTTACCTTGATCGAGCTGATGGTGGTTTTTGCCATCCTGGCTTTGGTCATGGCCGTCGCTCCTTCTTCGTACGACAAGATGAAAAACTCCATGGATTACCGCGACGTCGTGCGCGGTGTGGTCACCGAGATGCGCGCCGCGCGCCAGCAAGCCGTGCTGACGGGGCGCGACGCGACGTTTGTGGTCGACCTTGAAAACAAGCAATACGGTTCGCAGGGCAGCAAGCCGCGAACCATTCCCCCGGACATCGAACTGCGCGCCATCGTTTCCGAAAGCGAAGCCAAGGGCGCGCAATTTGCCATCCGCTTCCTGCCCTCCGGCGGCGCGAGTGGTGGCAGCGTGGACGTGCTGCGCAGCTCCGGCGATGGCGTGCGTTTGCGCGTGGATTGGTTTTCCGGCCGCGTCGAGCAGGAACCGGTGCAGCGATGAGTGCGCACAACCGCCAACGTCTGCAACGCCGCCGAGTTCGAGGATTTTCCTTGCTCGAGCTGATGGTCGCGTTCGCCATCATGGCGATCTCGCTGGGCGTGCTGTATCGCGCCATGGGTTCGAGCGTGCGCAATGTCGGCGATCTCGACTTGCGCCAGCAGGCCACGTCGGTGCTCGAGTCCACCCTCGACCGCGTGGACGGAGTTCCGCCCAATGGTCTTGCGGAGAATGGTGCCATCGGCAGCATCTCCTGGTCCTTGCAGACGCAGCCCTTTGATTCGGGCAATGCCAATCCTCAAGCCCCCAAGTTGCACGAAGTGCAGGCGGCGGTGAGCTGGGTCGAGCGCGGCGAGGCCAAGCAACTGGCGGTCACGACACTGCGGCCCGAGCGCGGCCCCAGAGCGCCGGGAGGTTGACGCCATGACTTCCCGTCGCATTCCCCATTTTTCTGCACCCGGCCAAAACGTTCGAGGCCGGGGTCGAGGTTTTACCCTGCTCGAAATGCTGGTCGTGATGACGCTGCTGTCGATCATCATGATCGCCATGGTGTCCGCGATGCGCAGCGCCGGACAAAGCAGCGAGCGGGTTGACGCGCGCCTTGAACGCCAGGACGAAGACCGCGTGGCCGAGCGCTTCGTGCGCGGCGCGTTGGGTCGCATTTCCGCGCGTCCGATTGCTGGCGGGTCGCTGCAAAGCATCCCACAAGGTCAGGCAATGCAAAGCACCAGTGGCAGACCGCCGGTGCTGTTCAGCGGCACACCGGATCAGATTTCCTGGATTGGGGTGTTGCCTGCGCGCTTTGGTGCGGGCGGCCGTTCGTTTTTCCATCTCGCACTGGAACCCGTTGGAAACACGGGCGCTTTGGTGATCCGGTATCTGCCCTGGGCGGATCAGCCGAGCTTTCCCGATTGGGGCTCCGCGTCGTCGCAGGTGCTGATGACCGGCGTCACCGGCATCGCCATCCAGTATGAGAACGATCAACCACAGAACATGGATGCCAACAGCGAGTGGGAAGGCGCGTGGTCACATGCCGATTACTTGCCGGCCCGCGTGGTGATCGACATACAGCGCGGTGCTCTGACTCCGTTGGAGTGGGTTGTTCCCTTGTGGCCTCTGCCCATGAGCCGCCCAGGTGGCCTGTTGAGCGGTGAAGATGTGATTGGTGGATCGACAGAATGAGCCAAAAACCTGCTTATCGCTCTTCGGAAGGCTTTGCTCTCATTGCGGTGCTTTGGCTGGTCGCAGCCATGAGCGTGCTGGTTGGCGGGATCATGCTGACCGTTCGTGCCGAGTTGAAGACCGCGGGCCTGTCGCGCCAGACCATCGTGGCTCAGGCCGTGGGCGAGGGGGCCATGCAGATTGCGCTGCAGGAACTCAAGGCCAGCGGCAAACCCGTGGACAAGATTCTGGAAGCCCCGGTGTCGTATGGCGGGCGTGAAATCATGGTCCGTCTGATTCCGATGAACGGTTATATCGACCTGAACAAGGCTCCGCTCGAATTGTTGCAAGCGGCATTCCAGTTCGCCGGTGGACTCGATCAAGGGGCCGCCGGCAGTTTGGCCGCCGTGGTGGACGCGGGACGCAAGGAACCCGGACCATCGGGCCGGCCGCCGGGGTTCGAGGCAGTGGAAGACCTGCTGCTGATTCCGGGCGTGACCTATCCACTGTACTCCCGCGTTTCCAGGGTGTTCACGACGGACGCTGGCGGCTCGGGCCAAGTCAATGTGCAGGCGGCTCCCCCAGATGTGCTCAATATTGTTGCTGCCGGTAATGAGTCCGCAGTAGGCGCTTTCATGCAAACGCGCGGCGGCGATAATGTCGGCGCCGACACCAGTGCCATGAATGGTGCGTGGATTGATAACGGCACCGCGGCCAAGACGGTAGAAATGACCGCTCGCGTGCCTTTGCCCGATGGTGGCGCGGTGCTTGTCATCCGCCGTTACCTCGTTAGGCCTTCCCCGAAAGACGGATTACCATGGCGCGTCTTTCACGCCAACGCCGTCGTCGAGCTGGCGTCGATACCAAAAATATAGAAATTGAAGCATGCCAATTGCTAGTGACGATTTGAGGCTGTTCGGCCTGGACCTGCGGACTTTGTGGCACGACGTGAAAAGCCCATGGGCAAAGCTCGTGAGCGCACCGTCGTGGTCTTGGCTCGCCCCGCGTGTCGCCATTCGGGTAGCGGGTTCGGAGGGCGGCGCCGACCGACTGTGGGTGCCCGATGCGCAAACCCGTGGTTTCCGTCTGCTGGACGGGGATGCCCAGAGCCAGTCCGGAAAAAAAAGCAGCACCTTTGAAGCGGTCGTGGTGCCGGAACATCTGTTGTTGCGCAAGCGCCAATTCCTGCCCTTGCTCGACGCCGCGCAGATGCAACGGGCGATCGCGCTCGAGGCCTCCAACAGCAGCCCCTTTCCCTCGGGTGACCTCGTCTGGGGTTACGCGCTGAATCCGCGTGCTGCCTCGAACACTCCCGGGTTGGTGGCGGTGGATATGGTGGTGGCGTCGCGCCGCCGCATCGAACAGTATTTCGGCCCGAGCGTCGAATTGTCCGATCCAACCAAAGCCCCAGAACTCTGGGCGATGTTGCCAGATCGCAACGACTTGGCCATGTCCCTGCCGGGATTTGGCGAGGCCAAACGCGTTCAGAAGGCTCGCCAATATTGGATGCTGGTGGGCGGCCTACTGGCGATCGTCGTGGCGCTGTGCGTTGCGATCGCCGTGACCCCATATTTCCAGCTGCGCGCACGGGTGTTGCAGGCCAATACGGCCTACGCCATGCTCGATCAGCGTGCCGCTCCGCAAATGGCCAAGCGCGCGGCGCTGATGAAGGCCGAGGAAGAGGTCAAGTCGCTCGCCAACATCATTGGTCACCGTCTTGATCCGCTGCAGGTGGTGCAGGAGCTGACCAACGCGTTGCCCGACGACACCGTCTTGCAGCGTCTGCAGATCGAAGGTCGCAAGGTGATGATCGCCGGCGAGGCCTCGGATGCTCCGTCGCTCATGCAGAAGCTGGGCACACTTCCTCAAATCCGTGAGGTGCGCCCCCTCTCAGCGTCTGTGAGACGACCAGGAATGCTCAAAGAAAGTTTTCAGATCGAATTTGTGTTGACCGATGACTTCGGCGTGTCGGCCAGCGATGCGGCGGTTGCCGCCGCGTTGGCACCCGCGAGCGCGGCCTCCGAGCCAGCGGCTGCGGCCAGCGGCGCGGTGGCTGATGCGGCAAAGACTCCGGCATCGGGAGCCGCTCCTGCTGCCTCTGGTGTTCCGGCCGCTCCCGCAGCGCCTGCAGCCCCGGTGGCAAGCGGTGCAGCGCCAGTCGCTGCTGTCCCTGCTCCTACCCCGGCACCCACAGCCAAGCCAGCGACAGGAGGCTCGAAATGAGTCAACTTTCACGCCGCGACATCATGATGATGTCCGTCACCGTTCTGGTGCTGCTGATTCCGTTTTTCATCCTGGGCTCCGTCCTGCTGGGCAAGATGGCCACGGCCAACGCCGAGCTCGAGAAGATCGAGCCGCGTTTCGCGCGTTTGCTGGGCATTCAGCGCAGCGCGGACAAACTCGAGGCGGGACTTGTCTCGGTCAATCAACGCATCTCCCAGTTCGTCTTCCCTGACGAAATGGACGCCACCCAGGCGGGCAATGACGCGCAGAAGAACGTCCGCTCGGTGCTGAGCACGGCGGGCCTCACCGTGGTGAGCAGCCAGGTGCTGCCCACCAAGACGGATCAGGGCTTTGAGCGCATCTCGCTGTCCGTTCGTGCCGAAGGTGAATTGATCCACCTGCAGGCGGCGCTTGCGGTGCTGCCCAGCCTCACCCCCGTCATTCTGGTGGACGGTATCAATATCCAGGTCGTCGGGCAGCAGCGTGCAGACAAGCCGCAACGCCTCGGTGCTGAACTCAAACTCTCGGTGCTGCACCGCAAACCTGCATGACACAGCCCGCAACACGCATTCTCGGAATCTTGATCCTGGCCCTGGCGGCAGGATTGGCGGCGCTCTGGATCAAGCCTGATGGCTCCCTGCGCAATACGATCTGGACGCCACCGGAGCCGATACTTCCAAGCCTTCAATTCGCAGATCCACTTCCCGTGTCTTCCCCGAAGGTCGACGTGAATCTGTTTGTGGCGACCCTCGAGCGACCGTTGTTTTCGCCGAGTCGTCGTCCACCTCCACCACCTCCTCCTCCAAAAGAAGAGAAACCGGTGGAACCAGATCCATTTGCCGATATCCATTTGTTTGGACTCTATGGCGGCGGTGATTCGCCTACCGGCATGTTGGCGCGCGTGGGCGGCAAGGTCCAGCGCGTGTCCGTGGACGGCAAGGTCGGCTCATGGACATTGAAGGGCATCGACGACCGTGAAGCCATCTTTGTCAAGGACGGCGAGGAGCGCAAGCTGATGCTGGTGGTCGCCAAGCCCGCGCCACCGCCCAAGGCGGCGCCCAACACACCCGGCGCGCCTGGTGCTGCGGGTGTCCCGGCAGCCGGTGGAACGCCAAGCGGTGACGCCGAACAGCGTCGCAAGCAGCTGGAAGAAATGATTGAGCAGAGAAAGCGGACCATGCGTCGCAAGTGACGTGAGTGAGCACGCATGTCTGTAAACGAGATTAGCCAATGAATAGATTGAAAAATATGAACTCGCGCCATCTGATCGCTTCGGGCCTTCTGGTCGCCATGACCGGAGCTCTTCATGCTCAACCGGCTGCCGAGAACTCATCCAGCCGAGTCATGCGCAGGGCGACGCCCGCTCCGGTCGCGGCCCCAGTGGCGGCTCCTGCCGTGGCCGCTCCTGCTGCCGTGGCTGCGCCAGCACCCGCTGCAAATGTTCAATCAGCACCTGCAGTTGCGCAAGCTCCGGCAGCACCCGCGCAGGCCGCTGTGGATGCCGGCGTGGCCAAGGGCGCGGACAAGCCCGAAGCCAATTTCGAGCCACGCATCATGCGCGGCGACGATCGCATGATCAATCCGCCCGAGGCCTACAAAACCTTGGAAGGCCCCGCAAGCGGCTACAAATTCGAAGAAGCGCCCATCATCGATGTGGTGAGCGTCTTCATGCGCGAAGTGCTCAAGGTGGATTACATCCTCCACCAGCCGATCAACGGCACCGTGACGCTCGCCACCCGCGGCCCGATCTCGCCCGACGACGCGCTGTCGCTGCTGGAAAGCGCGCTGCAGGTCAACGGCCTCGCAATGGGCCGCGACTCGCGTGGTGTCTATCACGTGGGCAAGCTGGAGGCTTTGAAGGGTGTGGTCTCGAACATCCGTGTGGCAGGAGGGAAGGGCCCCTTGCCGCCAGGTTACGGTGTCGTGATCATTCCGCTGGAATTCATCGGTGCGGCAGAAATGGCGTCGATCCTCAAGCCAATGGTGCAGGGCGATGCCATCGTGCGCGTGGACTCGCTGCGCAATATGCTGGTGATGGCTGGCACGCGTACGCAGGCCGAGGGCTGGATGGACATGGTCAAGACCTTCGACGTGAATATGTTGAAGGGCATGTCCGTCGGCATCTTCCCGCTCAAATATTCATCGGTCAAGGAAGTCGAGGCGGCCCTGCAACTGCTCAATAGTGGTGCAGCCCCCGGCGGTGCCGCGGCAGCGGGTGCTCCCGCACGCCCGGCTGGGCAGGCCGCGGCCGCAGGTGGTGCTCCCGGTGCCGCCGCCAATGCTCCCGCCGTTGCGCTGAGTGAGAATTTCCCGCTGTACGGAGCGATTCGCGTTCTGCCGATCGCCCGTATCAACAGCATCATGGTGGTCACTCCGCGCGCCGCCTATCTGGAAGAGGCCCGTCGTTGGATCGAAAAGCTGGATCAACCCAGCGACAACGGGTCAGAGCCTCAGTTGTTCATCTA
>CALMCS010000461.1 GCA_937862875.1 uncultured Comamonadaceae bacterium | reverse complement strand
CGTACGTTAGGCATGGCACGCAGCTCCGACAAAAACGAGGCGGCGGTGGCGATGGACGGCGCGCGCTGAAATGCCAATGCGCAGGTCTCCGCCACCGACGGCGGATTTCTGGCAGTTCCCCGCACCAGCGAATCCAGACGTCGCATGAGCTCGGGTACTCCCACGTTGGTCATGACGCTTTGCGCCAGCCCAAGCAAATGGCCCAAGGCGTGAGTCGACGTCACGTCAAAGCTGCTGCCGAAGGCAATGAGGTCCTGCAGGTCAACAGCCTCGACAGTTGAAGCCCCCGGGGTCTGGCTTGCAAAGTTCTGCTGCGCCGCGCGATTGCGGCTGTCGGCGATTAGCAGTACCCGTCCATCCGGGGTGGGCGGAAGTGTCCGCGCCGCAATCAAGCGCTGTGGGTGATCATTGGGCGGTACGGTCTGTATCCAGGTGAGGTGGGCTGGCGGGCCAGTGCGCAGGTCTACCTGCTGCCCTGCGGCCAGCAGGCGCCTCGCCTCCAGCAGCCACTGCCCGAGCGCTTCGGCACCTGCGTTGCGCCAGCGCCAAGGCGTCGACAACTCCGCGACGACCGGAAAATGGGCGCACACCTGCTGATTCCAATCCGCCAGCGCGTTGCCGCGGAAGCCGAAGATGGCCTGCATCGGATCGCCAAGCACACAGGTCGGCAGGATCAGCGACAGAAAATAGACGATGGAGTGCTGCGGT
The DNA here is from genome assembly GCA_937862875.1 of uncultured Comamonadaceae bacterium. Taxonomy (GTDB): domain Bacteria; phylum Pseudomonadota; class Gammaproteobacteria; order Burkholderiales; family Burkholderiaceae_C; genus Diaphorobacter_A. The sequence goes on along the minus strand of CALMCS010000461.1, from coordinate 2,550 downwards.
ACCGAGCAATCCTGGTATTCATCGACGATGAGGTGTGCATAGGACGCCTTCAGGACCTCACTGATGTGCCCGGCTTGCAGCAGCTTCCAGGCCGCTTCACGTATCGCCGGGTAATCGCGCGCAGGTGCGGTGAGCCGCAGGATTTCCGGGTCGTGGCCGCTGCGTACCGGAAAACTTGCGATCAGGCGAATCGCCCAGCCGTCGATCGTGCTCAAACGATAGGCGCTGTGCGGCACACCCTCACGGTCTAGCCGCCCCCGCAGGGCCGCAACCCCTGCGTTCGTGTGCGTGAGAACTAGGATCGGCTTCGCTCCCCGATGACCGGCCAGTGTGTGGGCGATCAGTTGAGTCTTGCCGCAACCGGCCGGGGCCGTGACGGTGCCACGCGTGATCGCACGCAGATCCACCTCAGCGGGACCCATGAGCAGCCCACCCTGGCACTTGATTCACCAACGCATTGAAGCCCGGATCGCACTGCGGCAGATCTGGCCCTACGATGGTCCGTGCCACTTCCTCCATCCACGAGATCGACTTGAACCAGCCTGCCTTGCGAATGCGTGCTGCTTGACCGAGGAGGGTTCGACTTGGCGCAGAAAGAACATGGGTGTTTTGGATCTCATCCCAGACCGCCTGAAGCGTGAGCGTGTTGTTGGAGACCGTGCGCAAATGCTCGTGGATCAGGTCACCGTGCAACTCGTGCGCGTAGGTGATCAGTTTCTGACAGGCCGACGGCGTCAAGCTACCGAACAGTTCATCCTCCAGAGCACGGCCTGCACGGTAAGCGACGACAGCACCACCGCCTTGTTTGAATGCTTGCTCAATGGCGAGCGTCGGCTGCTTGTCGTCATCTCGTACCACCATCACTCGGTAGCCTAGTGATTGGAAGGCGGCTGCGCGGGCGTAGGGGCGATCCGCGTCACCCCCGCCACAATCCACCATGGCGACACCTTGTGCCGCCAGCGACACGCCGCCCTGTTCGATCTGATGCAAATCCAGACCGCGCAACAGACCGATCTCGCTTGCTCCTTCGCACACGATCACGGAGCGCGCGAGAAATGCCTCCGGATACAGCCGAATGGTGCTCTGAATGTCATTGTCGGCACCGACCATCCGGGCCTCGTGGCCCTGGATTCCTTGCCGCAGCACAAAGAGCTGGCCACCCGACAGTTCCCGCAGAGCCACCGGCGAATGCGTCGTGAGGAACACCTGCAATGGTGCCGCTTCCTTCGCACCGAGCGAACCGAGAAACCGCGCGATGCGGTGCGGCTCCAATCCGTACTCAAGCTCGTCCGACAGGACTATCGACGCTTGGCTGGCCGCCTTGCGTTGCAGGCCGGCGACCAGCAGTCGCGTGGATCCGACGCCCAAGCTGCGCAGCGGAATGCCACCTTCGTTGTGCAGTGAAATGGTGCCGCCGCCAAAAGAGACCGAATGCGCGTCGAGCAATGCCTTGGCCTTCGCGCCGATGTGGACACCCAACTCGTGAGCTGTCGTGGCAACGATCCCCAGCGCTTCGCCCAGTTGCTGTTCGGCTTGGTCGCCGAAGGTGTTGCGCGCATCCCGCGCGGCCTTGACCAGGGCGGCTGAAGCATCCGCTCGCTCTTCCGAGATGCGGTTTAGGACCGAGCCCCGCTGCCAGCCTAGGTTGTAGTCTGAGAAGGTGCCTATCCTTGTGGGTGCCAATGCCACGCGATCCTTCCATGCGAGGGACTTCACCAGCCCCAACTGGGCGGCGCGGTCAGATATCAGTGTCCAAGACGGTTCAAGGTCGCTGCCGACGGTCAGGTTCAGGCAGAGCACTGCTTCCGAGCCAGCGGACGGCTCATCCTCAACGACGCCAGTGAGAGCGTGGTAGCCACGGAGGAAAGTGCCGAAGCCCTCCAACGTGCGCATGCTGTCATGGAGATCGCCCAGCGTCAGCGTGATACTGATCGGCACGGTGATGTCCAGGCCGAAGAAGTCCACATCGGAGATCTGCACATTGCGCCTGGCACCAAGGCACAGGTCAATGGCATCCAGCACCGTGGACTTCCCGCTGTCCCCTGGACCGATCAGGCAATTGATGCCCGGTGTCGGACTCCACACCAACCGCTGGATGCCGCGGAAGTTGGCGATCTCAATTTTTCTGATTCTGGCCATGCGTTTCCCCTGGTCGTGTGCAGCCGTGTCGGGCCTATATGGTTTTGGCGCCAAAATTCTTAGCAAAGTATTCGATCATTTCCGACGCCTGCGTGCCCTGGCGGAAGCGCTTCTGCTGCTCAAAGTCCAACGACGGCACCATATGAATGAACTGATCCTCGGCGTAGAGCGACATCACCTCCTGCGGGTCAAGCAGCGGGGCGCGCAAGCCGGTCAGTCCGTTGGCGGCCTCGATGGCCGCACCAATCATGACGTCCGCGATCTGCACAGCAGGGCTGTTCTTCGAGACACCGGATGAATCGGCAAGCAGCAAACCAACTGCTGCCGCCAAAACGACCACTTCAGAGCGTGTGTGGCCATGACCCGGCCGTGTGAACCATAAAGGCAACGTCTATGAAAACCGAAAAATCT
>CALMCS010000460.1 GCA_937862875.1 uncultured Comamonadaceae bacterium | reverse complement strand
GCTTCTGACGCTCAAGGACGGGTAATGCGGGCCCGACTCCAGCGAGTTGTTGAAAGAGTCCGTGCTGCGCCTGGTTCGGCAGAGCTTCAGCAATTCCGACTTTTCTCTCGAAACCGCAGCCAACAAACTTTGCATCTCCAAGCGCAAACTGCAGCGCGTGTTTCAGGAACTGGAGTCCAGCTTCACCGAGCATCTCAATGAGGAGCGTCTTCAAGCCGTCGACAAGGTGCTGCGCGAGCGCTCGGAACTGGCCATTTCACAAGTGGCCTATCAATGCGGCTTCAGCGACATCTCGCACTTCAATCATCTGTATCGACGTCGTTTTGGCCTGTCGCCCACTGAGCGCAGAAACGGCGCCAACACATAAGCTCGCAGCTCAGTGTGAGCCTTTCATCAAGGCCCTTTGCCAGACCAAACCTGTAGATTCAAGTTCACTGAGCTGCTCAACGCCTAAGCCAGCGCCTCGCGCAACCAACCACAAAGTTGGCTGTCTGAATGTTCAAAACCTTCGATGGCTGCATAGTGGTGCGCACCCTCTTGAGCGATCAATTCGGACTGATTGCCCGCCGCCTGCCACGCACCATGGAACGCATGGGATTGCCGCTCGAACTCCCCCGATTCGGCTGCACCCCAGGTGATCAGCGTCGGTGTTGCACAGCGCCGAATGCTGAACAGCGGCGAATTGCGAACGATCACGCCGTCGTCCAACTGAATGAGCGGCTGCAGATAGCTGTAGCGCAGCGGAGCGATGTCGTAGATGCCACTGATCAGAATGGCCGCAACAAAGGGATCGCTTGCCAAGCCGTATTCTTGATCCCACAGCGTCTGCAGAGCCATCGCCCCCAAATTACCCCCAGCAGAATGGCCACCGATGGCAACACGTTTGGCATCGCCGCCATAGGTCGCAATATTACGCACCACCCACGCTGCCGCCGCTCTGGTTTGCCGCGTGATTTCGTCAACGGTGACCTTGGGGCACAGTGAGTAGTTGACGATCACCGTCGTGATGCCCAGGGGCTGCAGTCCCAACGCTAGGCTACTGAAATCCTTGGACGTGTTGGAACGCCAGTAGCCTCCGTGAATGAAAACGAAGACCGGAGCATTCGGTGCATCGGCCGGGAAAATGTCCAGTGTTTCGTCTACGGTTGCGCCGTAGGAAACATCCAGCTTGGCGACGAGCTTGCGCCGGGCTTGTTCACTGCGCTCGGCAAATCCCCGCGCAACGCCCGCGGGATCTGGAATCCAGGGGATGGCTCCGTATTGATGATCAATTTCCGCTTGGGTCTTGAATTCACGGTAAAGCTTGGGCATCCACATGGCGTTGATTGGTTGCAAAGATTATTTGAGCATACTTGGAAAATCTTAAAATGCTAAAAATCGTGCGGCTAAATACTGCTGCGTCTCGTGGATGCCTTGCCAATTGGCGATGCGATTCAAGCGTTCCCTCTAGAGGGAAAACTAGAGCGAAAGCGCCTGAACCTCATCACCTTTACCCAACGCGCAATTCGACTGCGCCAGCACCTACGTGCCCCACCACGGCCGCAGCGCCAAATCCTTCGCGCTCGAAAATCGCCAGCACCTCCTTGACCGTTTCCGGCGCACAGGCCACCAGCAATCCACCTGATGTTTGCGGATCGCTGAGCAGGTTCTGCGTGGTGGCGGGCAGGCCCTGCGCCACACGCACTTCGCCGCCATAAGCCGCCCAGTTGCGACCGCTAGCACCGGTCACAAAACCATCGCTCGCCAGTTGCTCGACACCCGGCAACAACGGCACTTTGGCCCAATCGATATGCACCGTCACACCGGCACCGCGCGCCATTTCGAGCGCGTGCCCGGCCAGACCAAAACCGGTCACGTCGGTGATCGCGTGCACGCCATCCAACTCTGCCAACAGCGGACCGGGCGTATTCAAACGCGT
>CALMCS010000459.1 GCA_937862875.1 uncultured Comamonadaceae bacterium | reverse complement strand
CCGCGCTCAAGCGATGCGCGTAGCTGCTGCAACTCTTCGTCACGCTGATCCAGTTGGGCCTGCAGACTTCGCACCTCGTTCGCAAGGCGGGTCGGGTCTCCTCCTGCGCGTCGTTGTGCGTCTCGAACATCGCTCAATTCGGATTCCAAACGCTGGATCTCTGCACCAGCCTGATCGATCTGGCCTTGCAGCCGATTCTTGTCTACGTGACTGGCCGACACCATCTCGTCAACGCGCTCCTGGACCTCGCTCGTAAGCGACTGGCGCCGGGCTTGTAAGCGCTTCTCGCGCTCCGTCATGAGCGACTCTTTTTTCTCCAGCTCCGCGTCCCGCGCACCAACTGCAGCGATTAGCCCCTCCCAGTGAGCCTTCAGCGAAAGTCCCTGATCGACAATCAGCGCGGATTCACGGCGAGCGGCCTCCATCAGCTGTGCACGTTCGTCCTCGTTGGACAGTTGCAATCTGTCCCGCTCATCGCGCAATGACGCCAACTGCTCCTTGGCCGATCGGAGCATGGCAATTTCCTCTTGCACCAACCCTTTGCGAATCAGATCCTCTTGTTCGGCGAGTCGAAGTTGCAATTTCGCGAGCGCACGCTCCTTTTCCTCGACCTGCTGCTCACGAAGCTGCAAGCTCGCCTGGAGTCGATCGATCTCCACCCGGCTTGCTTCCAGAGACTCCTTCTCCCCAGCCAGCATGGCTCTTTCAGCATCCAGTGCAGCACTCTGATCACGATCTCGTTGGTCCAAGTCCTGCAGCTTCGTAGCTGCTTGTGCCTCGCGAGCCGACGCTGCCTCACGTGCCTTATGCATCGCCGCGCCCAGCGCGCACAGCTGGGTCTCGATGACGGAGTCGAAGCGTGCCCGATGTTCCGGAGTAAGCAAATCGCGGAGTGCCGAAACTTCAGCCTCATTCCAGGCCACGGCCTGGTCTCCCAGCGCGGTGCTGGCACCCTGCTGCGTTGCCAACAAGCGCGCAAGCACACCACTTGGTGCCGACACAACTGGTGTCCCCAGTCGTCCTTGGGAGATATTTTTTTGTTTCTTCGCCATCTTGTTGAAATCAATAGTGACTGTTGAAGAGTGCGACCCAGCGAAGGGCCATCTCTGCGAAATCTAGTACTGGGTCACGCCGGAGGCGGAACGTCGTGGCGTGCCCTCCCTTGTTGCGCTGGCCGATCAATGTCCAATCCAGGGCATTGATCGGGGCCAGCCGCAGCGGGTGTGACTCGTGCTCATGGGTGGACAAAAGTGCTGCGACCAGCAAAGCCTTCATCGGCTGATTGCGCTCGGAAGCCGCTTGCAGAACCGTTTTGCTCGACTGCGCCTCCAGCGCGCGAACACAGGATGTGCTCAGTGGTTCAGCAAGCGGCAAGTCTGCGAACCAGGCTTTCAGTTCCCTCCGCCCCCATCGCTCTGGCCACTGTGCAGCATCCGCCGGCCACCTCAGCAACATCCATTGCAGCAAGGCCTCAAGGCAACTGCCGCTGTGAACCACTGCGCTGGACAGGTCTTCGGGCAGAGGAACTGCATCGTTCCGCAAACGCTGCGCCAGCCTCAAGACCCGTGCCGTGTACTCCCTTACCAGTTCCACCGCGGGGTCGTGGCTCGGCGGGATGAGCTCTGACACTTCAGCCTCCAAGCGCAAGGTTGCCGACAGCGCCTCATCCTGTTCGCATGCAGTATCTGGCCGAAGAAAGAGTCGCTGGCTCAGCCAATCCTCCAACCTGGAATCTGCTTGCACCAACCGTGTCAGCGCCTCGCGCATCGTCCTATCGGGGCGATCAGGTCGGAACGGATTCGAAACCAGCCAAGGGTGAAGGTCGCCATCGACAGCGAATGCCTGCAACCACACGCGCCCAAACTGTGGGGCATCGTCGAGGAACTGAAGCGTCGCAAAATCACCTGGTGTTTCGTCGTCCTCAGCACGCGCACGCTCGCGCTGGAACTGTTTCAGCGCTGGGGCAAGCGTTTCTCTCTGAGCTGTAATCTCACCCTTTGGTCGGCGCAGAATGAACGGGGAAACTTGTCGCCCGGAGTCACGATCTACCAAAAAGCGCGGACGCGGAGAACTCTCGTCAATCGGGAACACCTCAGGAGGCCTTTCGCTCAAGAATGGCATCCAGCGAGCAGACACCAGATCCCAGAACGCGAACATCACCCGCTCTGCGCCAGTAGAAGAGGCCCGGCCCTCCAAAGCGGCAACGCCATCCTTTGTCAGTTCGAACCGCTGATCGACCCAACGCCTCGGCTGCAGCTCCTTTGCCAAGATGAACGCAACCAATTGCCGATCCAAGGCCGAAAGCTTGGCAATGGCATCAAGATCCTTGACACCCGTCTGCAGCAATCGAAGCACCACCTCCTGGAACAGGTTGACCTCCAACCCGAAGGCAGGCACTTGGACAGCGTGAATTTCAACCGGCCAGAGTAGATCCGCACGTCGCGCTCCGGCCCGACGCCCCCAGCAAAGGTAGGTTTCAGCCACGACGCGCCTCCTCGCCACAGAACGCCAGAAACGCGTGCATCTCTGGAACGCATGCCTCAGCGATGTGCCCCTCGAACATGGCCCGGTCGCCCACCGCGATGAGAATTCGCTTCTGGCGACTCATAGCCACATTGAGTCGGTTCGAAGTCCGAAGGTGGCCATATCGACCACTGGCCTGGACCTCGAAACGGTCGCGCTCAGAACCCTCGGCTTCAGACGCAGGAATCTCGACTTGTCGCTCGTTCGAACGGACGGCCGAGAGCAATACGACATCAAACTCTTTGCCCTGAAACGCATCGACAGTGCCGACACGAAGTCGCTCGCCGCCGCTTGGCAGCTGAGCAAAGGGTTCACGGGCGCGCCAGGCACCATCCACCAGCTCCATCACCGGCTGCTGGCCACTGCCCAGGGCTTTGCAAATGGCATCACGCTGACCTGAATAGAAGGTGATTACCCCGATGCTGGCATCTGCAGGTAATTGGTCGATTAGGATCTTTACCAGTAGCGTAATCCGCTTGGCTTCAGCATCCCGAACACGTGTGCGACTCCCAGGGTGTGGGCGACCTTCCGGACCATCTTTCGCGGGGACATCCACCCATGCAGCCACGGCATTCCCGAAGCCTGGAATGGAAAGTGTGAAGTCCG
>CALMCS010000458.1 GCA_937862875.1 uncultured Comamonadaceae bacterium | reverse complement strand
TGGCTGGCCAAGGAAGGGAGCCCGGCATGAGCTTGAACTTTCTGATCGCGCCCGATTTCGCGCCCGAGCGTTTTGCCGGCTGGCACATGCTCAACACCGTGCTGCAAAAGCGCTCTGGTGAATCGCTGCACCTGTTGACGCCCGCCTCGGCCGCCGAGCAGGCCGAACTGATCGCCAAAGGCGATGTGGCCGCCGTCTACGCCAACCCGTTCGATGCCGCTTCGATGATCCGCGACGCGGGTTACATCGCTGTGGCGCGCCCGCTGGGCAAGTCGGACGAGATGGTGATGGCCACGCGCGCCGATTCGCCGCTGGATTCGATCGAGGGCCTCAAGGCCGGCTGCAAGATTGCGCTGACCGACAACAAGGACGTCAAGCTGATCGGCCTGCGCCTGCTGGAAGCGGCCGACCTGACCGAGGCCGACGTGCAGTGGCAACTGGTGGAAAGCTACCAGGCGGCCGCGCGCATGACGATCAAGGGCGAGGTCGACATCGGCTTCTTCCTGGCCGAGGCCTACAACTCTCTGTCGCGCCTGACCAAGACGCAACTCAAGCCGCTGATGGAAAGCAAGCTGGCCGACATCACCCACGTGCTGTTGATTCACCCACGCATCGGCGCCAGCCTGGACAAGCTGCGCGACGCGCTGCTGGGCCTGGCAGGCACCGCCGACGGCCAGCCCGCGCTGGACGAGCTGGGCATCGAGCAGGGCTTTGAAGCCATGTCGGTCGAGGACGGCGAGTTCATGATCGACCTGATGGACACGCTGCTGAGCTGATATGCCGCTGCGCACCTTGTCGCCACGCGAACGCTTCCGTCAGGCCGGGCGTGATGTCCTGCGCGTGCCGGGCGATCGCCGGCTGCACGAGGCGCGCGTGATGGCGGCCTGCGCCCTGGACGGCGCCGAGCCGGTTCAGGGCGCGCTGGCGGACCTGATGGTCGCCTGCCTGCCGGACGATGAGGCCACCATGCGCCTCCTGCGGCGCCCGCAGGTGGCCGAGCGGCTGGCGCCGTTTGTGGCGCGCGCCTTCCTGCGGCTGTCCAGCCAGCGCCAACGCCTGCCGCGCGTCAACACGCTGGCCACGCGTTTTTGCGTGCTGGCCATGCCGTCGCTGGACGTGCCCAAGCGCGCCTTGTTGGTTGGCGTGGACGATTCGCGCGAGTTGGCCGCCCAGGCCATTCCCGCGCTGCTGGCGGGTGACGACGAGGCGGAAGCCGCCTTCCTGGATCACTGTGAGGGCGCGGGCGACTCGCTGGCCTTCATGCTGGCCAGCCGCGCCCTGTCGCGCGCCGGCCGGCCGATGGCGCCGCGCTGGGACGAGGTTTCCGCGGCGTTGCAACAAGGAGTACGCAGTTGAGTTCGATGTTGCTGGCCGGGCTGACGGACCATGAAGCCGCCGCGATAGAAATCATGGTGGGCATGAACTGGTCAGACCGGCACGTGCTGACGATCGCCCGTGGCGTCGGCCTGGGCGTGCCCGAACAGACCCCGGCCGCCAGGGCGTGCACCCATTGCGTGCTGGACCTCTTTGGCTTCGGTTTGCGCCGCTACTCGGCCGAGAACGAGGTCAAGCTGCGCGCCTTTCTGGGCAACCGCTCGGCCGTGTTGCTGATTTGGGGCAACGGTGGCGGCTGGCTGGAGCAGCATTTGCGCTGGGCGCACGGCCAGGCGGTGGCCTGGGTCAGCATGCCCTACACCAGCGCCGAGATGCTCGCGGCGATCAAGCAGATTCACGACGTGGGGCCGCCGGTGCGGCTTCGGCACGACGCCTTCAGTGATTTTGCAGACACCGCGCCCGATGAAGCTGGCGCGCACAGAGCGGCCACGCCAGGGCGCTCGCGCCTATCGGCCGCCCAGGCTGAAGATCGCTCGCCACTCGAATCCGGCACCGAGGCTGACGCGGCTGAGCCGCCGGTTCCGGCCTGGCGCCGTGCGATGGCCTTGGCCGATCAATTGAAAGCATCCAGGGCATCGGCCGCCGCCTCGGTGGGTGCGGCGATGCGCTCCGCCACGGACGAGGTGGCCTTGGCACCCGGCGCGGCTTCGGCCACGCCAACGGCGGTCAGCCTTAAGGTGGCGGCCTTGCGCGAATCCGCCAAAGCGCTGGCGTCGAAAACAGCGGCCGGCGTTGGCGCGGCCATCAGCACGGGTGCCACCGCCGCAGGGGCGGGCGCCTCCCACACGGCGACGGCCTCGCTAACGCCTGAGGCGCGCGCAGGCGCGGCACCGCGCGCGCCCGCCAAGGGTGTGACGCAAGGCGCGCTGGCGGATATGCAAAGAATCTTTCCCGCGTTGGCGGGCGTGCCCCTCTTGCGTGTGTGCGAACGTGCGCTGGCGGGCCAGGGAGCGCAGCTGTTGCGCGTGGCAGGCAAGTCGACCTTTGTCGTTGATCCGTCTCAGGGCTGGATCGCTTTGCGCCTGCCGGTCTCGGCGCTGATCAAGATGCTGCACACCCCCGATCTGGTCGAGCACATGGAAGTGCAGCCACTGCCCGCCAGCGACGTGGATGCCACGCTGGAGAGGCTTTTCGGCGCCAGGTTTCGCGGTGCCAAGACCGCCCTGGATGCGGTCATTTGGGAGCTGTTGAGCGATGCGCTGAAAGACCTGCCCTTGGCGCCGCAGGGTGAGCTGAGCTTTCGGCTGCATCGCTTTCCCAACTTCACGCACCTGCAGAGCGTGGGTGCGCTGGACGTCCAGCTCGCTTCGATCTGCTCGCGCGTGGAACAATCGGCCAGCGACCTGGTGCGAGCCTTCCCACGCAACGAGGCCGACGTGCACCGCTTCGTCGTGCTGTGTGTGCTGTCTGGCGTGGCGGGCATCACGCGCACCAGCTTCATTCACCGTCGGGAGCCGCCGGCAGCGGGGGCAGGCGCCGCTGCAGCGGCGGCCAAGCCCACGGCCCAAACCGCCGCGCGGCGCGGCTTTTTCAAGTCCTTGCTGGACAAGCTTTTCTGACGTTTTTCGATATTCATGGCGACCACCTACAAGCTCGTGTTTGCCGGCCCCGTCGGGGCGGGCAAGACCACGGCCATCCAATCTTTGTCAGACATCGAAGTGGTGCGCACCGAAGCCAGCGCAACCGATGACGTCAAACAGCTCAAGCAGACCACCACCGTGGCCATGGACTACGGGCTTATGAAGCTCGCCAGCGGCGACCAGGTGCGCCTGTACGGCACGCCCGGACAGAAGCGGTTCGACTTCATGTGGGACATCCTGACCGAGAACGCGCTGGGCCTGGTGCTCATGCTGCGCGGCAACGCACCCGACCCGGTGGCCGATCTGCGCACCTACGTCAAGGAGTTTCGCGAGTTCATCGACCGCACTTCGCTGGTGGTCGGCATCACCCATTCCGACCAGGGCGGCTGGGAAACGCGCCGCCTGGTGGCGGCCGAGCTGGAAGCGCTCGGCCTGCCGCCCAGCGTGATGGACACCGACGCGCGCGAACGCAGCCACATGGCACAGTTGGTCAAGGCGCTGATCTACGGTATTGACCCGTTCAATGGAACCGAGGCGCACTGAGCGCCACGGGCAACCGCATGAACCCTTCCGCCGGTGACCCGCACCTGATGCTCACCCCGGCCGGCGCCATGCTCGCCTTTGCCGACAAGGTGCCGGACGAAAACGCCGCGATGCTGCAAACCCTGCTGCCGCGCGGCGTGTCCCTGCGCCGCAGCGAATGGCTCAGCCACCTGCCGCAGCACGCTTCGCTGCTGCCGCGCGCGCTGCACGAAGGTTGGGTTCACGAGGTAGAGCGCGAGTTGCACGCGCCCGACGTCCGGCTGGACAACTACCTGCCGCACGCCATCGCCGGGCTGTCGGGCTCGCGCATGGCGGCGCTGGCGTCAGACGATGGGTTCTGCCTGGCGCGCGTCGGCT
>CALMCS010000457.1 GCA_937862875.1 uncultured Comamonadaceae bacterium | reverse complement strand
GAAGAGGAAAAGCAGCAGGAGGGCTATCTCACCGATCTGATTACCGACTACTCGGTGGACTTCATCGACCGCGTGAAGGCCGGTGCTGCGGGCGATGAGCCGTTCTTTTTGAGCGTGCACTACACCGCGCCACACTGGCCGTGGGAAACGCGGGACGACGAGGCCCTGTCGCGCGAGTTGGTCGAGAACCAGCAGGCGATCTACCACCTGCACGGCGGCAACGTCGACAGCTACCGCCGCATGATTCACCACATGGACGAGGGCATTGGCCGCATCATGCGCAGCCTGCGTGCGAATGGCTTGTTTGAGGACACGTTGGTGGTGTTCACCAGCGACAACGGCGGCGAGCGTTTCTCCGACAGCTGGCCGCTGGTGGGCGGCAAGATGGATCTCACCGAAGGCGGCATTCGCGTGCCGTGGGTAGCGCATTGGCCGCGCGGCATTGCCGCGGGTGGCGTGAGCGAGCAGACCTGCATGACCATGGACTGGTCGGCCACCATGCTGGAGCTGGGCGGCGCTGTGGCGCATCCGGACTATCCGCTCGATGGGGAGTCGCTGGTGCCCTTGCTCAACGACGCGCGCCGGTGCGACGACCGCCCCCTGTTCTGGCGCATGAGCCATCGCGGGCAGCGGGCGATGCGGGATGGCGATTGGAAATACCTGCGCGTGGATGGCATCGACTATCTTTTCAACCTGAAGAACGACGAGCGCGAACGGGCGAACCTTGCGCCCATTCAGCCTGCACGTCTTTCCTCGATGATCACCGCGTGGGAGGCCTGGAATGCCAGCATGCCGGCGATCCCTGCGGATGCGACGGTAAGCCTTTGCTATACCGAAAAGGACATGCCGCAGCGCTGAACCCAACAGGCCGTAATAACGCCTGGGTGAAGCTACGTAAAGCTACGGCGCTGCGTCATGGAAATGCTCTACATTGCGTGCACACGCGGCGGCGGGGCAGCGATTCATTCGCTGCTTTGGAGCAGGCCGCGTGAGCCAGGACCTTTCCATGAAAAAGCGCAAGACGCTATTCACCGTGCTCCTCTCGCTGGCGCTTTTGTGTGTGCTGGTGTATGCCATTGTGTGCGCCTACATGTACGCAGAGCAGCGCAGCATGATGTACCAGAGTCGGCACACGCATTCCCGTGCCGCGCCCAGCAACTTCGAGCTGCAGCGCGGCGATGTGACGCTTCGGGGCTGGCAGTCCAAGCCCAGTGAGCCTTACACGCACGATACGCCCGAGCGTCCCGAAGCGGCAACCGATGCGCTCATCTACGTGGGCGGCAACGCCGAGGAAATCTCACCCAATCTGGAATGGTTCCACGCGCTGCTGCCGAAGCAATACGTCTACATGCTGGCCTATCGCAGCTTTGGTGGAAGCGAAGGCGAGCCCACGGAAGACAACCTGGTGAACGATGCCATCGCGCTGTTCGACGAGGTCAAGCGTCGCCATCCGCAGGGCAAGATCACCTTGGTGGGGCGCAGTCTCGGCACCGGAGTGGCCTCGGGCGTCGCGGCGGCGCGTGCGCCAGATCGGCTGGTGCTGGTCACGCCGTTCGACACCATGGAGAAGGTTGTCATCGACCACTATGGTTGGCTGCCGGTGTCGCTGCTGCTCAAGGACCACTACAACTCTGCCGCGCGTCTGCAGCGCTACGACGGCCCGATTCTGGTGATGCGCGCGGGACGTGATGGCCTTGTGCGTCCACCGCGAACCGATGGACTGCTCGAAGCATTGAAAGGCCGCAAGCAAGCGGTGCAGGTGAAGGAGTTCCCGCAGTCCCATCACAGCAATATCTCGGCGCAGCCGGGGTATGGCCAGGCGCTGAAGGATTTTGTGTCGGGTGACGATGTCAAATGACTCAGTGCCGAGCTGTCCACTGCGGCACAGGTTGAATCAGATCGGTTCGGATCAGTTCACCGCACCGGCACCGATCTTGATGTCTTCCCGCACCGCAAGCGCAGTCGCTGCCATCACGCGAATGGCCTGTGCCAGCGTCTCCAGCGCAAGGCTGGGCGCACCCGGATGCCGCGCTGCCATCTGCGGCAAATAGGGCACGTGAATGAAGCCGCCACGCAGTTCCGGGCGCTGGGTGGCGATGTAGTGCTCCAGCCCGTAGAAGATCGCATTGCAGTTGTACGTGCCAGCGGTTTGCGAGATCGAGGCGGGAATGCCTTCGTTGCGCAGCGCGAGCAGCATGGCCTTGATGGGCAATGTGGAGAAATACGCAGCCGGGCCACCGGCAATCACCGGCTCATCAATCGGCTGCTGCCCGGCGTTGTCGGGAATGCGTGCATCCACCACGTTGATTGCCACGCGCTCGATGGATACGTCCGCACGGCCACTCGCTTGCCCGAGGCACAGCACCAGCAGCGGCTGCGTTTCTTCAATCGCACGAATGAGCGCGCCTTGCACCTCGCCAATTACGCACGGGAGTTGGCGTGCGACCAGGGTGGCTTGGCCAGTGCGTTCCCCGTCGACGAGCTTTGCCGCTTCCCACGAAGGGTTGATCGTTTCGTTGTCAAACGGTTCGATGCCGGTGACGAGGATGTGGTTCATGGCGGGGTGTTGCGTGGAGTTGCGTGGAGTTGAATGCCCATGCTAGGTCGATCAGTAAAATATTTGAAATGGATAATTCATATGCGTTAAATTCACGAAATGAATTTAACGGCCGTCGACCTGAACCTGCTCGTCACATTCGAGGCGCTCTACGCCACGCGCAATGTGACGGCGGCGGCGCATCGGCTCCACCGTGCGCAGCCATCGGTCAGCAATGCGCTCTCACGTCTGCGCACGCTGTTTGGCGATGAGCTGTTCGTACGCAGCCGCGACGGCATGCAGCCCACGGTGCTGGCCGACGCGCTGATGCCCGTGGTGACGCAGGCGCTGGAGCAGGTGCGTCACGCCCTGGTGATGGGCCTGCCGTTCGACCCTGCCAACGCCGAGGGCTGGCGGGTGACGATCGCGGCCAACGACTATGCCAGCATCGTGCTGATTCCGCATGTGGTGGCGCAAATGCGAAAGCAAGCGCCGGGGGTGGACCTGCAGGTGATTGCGCTCGACCGCGACACCATCTACCGGCAGCTGGACGATGGCAGCGTGGACCTCGCCATCGGCGGCCACCTGCAAGCACCCAAGCGCATGCTGCGCGAGACGCTGTTTCAGGATGAGTTTGTCTGCATTGCGGACCGCAACCATCCGCGTCTGCGCCGCAAGCGGCTGGATCTGGCGGCGTACACGACGTTGCCGCACGCGTTGTTCGTGCCCAGCAACGATGGGTCGCGCAGAGGCGTCATCGATACCCAATTGGACAAGCTGGGTCTGCGCAGGAGGGTAGCCGCGACGTTCGCACATGTGGTGGCCTTGCCGTTTGCGGTGCGGGGTACGGACCTGATCGCGACGCTGGCGACTCAGGTGGCCATGCAATTGCAGTTGGACGATCTCAAGCGCTGGCCATTGCCGGACGAGCTGAACGTGCAGGCCTTTGACGTGGACATGGTGTTCAGCCCGCGCACGCGCGACGAGGCCGCCGCGCAATGGCTGCGGGAGTGTCTGCGCACAGCGGTCAAGGGGATGACGATCCGATCAGGGCCGGCACCTCAGGCCTGAGGCGATACGCTTGGTTCTTGCGTTGATGCTGCAGCGCCACGGGA
>CALMCS010000456.1 GCA_937862875.1 uncultured Comamonadaceae bacterium | reverse complement strand
GCATGGGCTGCGCCGGTGGCTGCCAGAGTCAAAAGACAGGCGGCTGCTGTCAGATGGAGACGGCGGGATTTGGAAACGGGAGAAAGGCTCATAGTCAACTCCTGGTTGGGAAAAGTGCCAAAGATATGGCGGTGAAACAAAGCGGAACTTCGCGGCGCGATGGGCGTTGTCTGCGGGACAACGCACCTGAAAACACATGTACTAATTTGTGTATTCTTAAGTGTAGACACTTATGTTTTACTTCGTCAATACATAGATGTAGTGATTTTTCTGAAATCAAAAAATAGATAGCAATAAGTGCGCCACACCAAACGCTGTGAGCGCAGTTGCCGTGCTCCATATTGGGGCAGGAACGAGGCTATTTGAGGGAGCTTGAAGCGCTGGGGAATGCGCCCGCGACAGGCACAAAAAAACACGCATCCAGAGGCTGGATGCGTGTTTTTGGAGAGCAGGCCGCGCTGGCCTGGCTATCGAGTTTTTCGCGTCACCAGGGCGGTGACGGATCGCAGATCGAGGAGCGTCGCACCAAGGTGGTGCGATCGCTCATTTTTCAATGCATGCGCGAGGTGACGAAATCTTTTTGGCGCAGGCGCTCTTCGGCGCTGTCTTGCATCGACACAAAGGCCAGATCGAGCAACAAGGCGATCGACATGCCCAGAGCCAAGGTGATGACCATCATCGGCAGGTCCAGAACGCTCACGATGTCCGAGCCCGCGGGAATGGCCAGGCGGTTTTCGGTGGTGCAGACGAATTCGGCGGCGCTCATGCCGGTGTAGTGCATGGCACACACGGCGATGGCCATCACGAAGGCGGCAGACAGACGCGAGCCGAGGCTCTTGGTGTTGAACGCCAGCCACAGTGCGACGGTGGCGGCGGCGAGGGCGATGACCACCGAGATGCCGACACGCAGGAAATCCCACTGGAAATAACCGCCGAAGCGCATTCCGTACATGCCGAGGTAGTGCATCACGACGGCGCCCATGCCGAGCATGGCTCCGGCGCTGAACAGCCGCGTGACGCTGCGCGGATTGAGCGCGACGATGTGAAAGGCGAATGCGGAAATGGCGATGGCGGCAACCAGTGAAATCAGCGTTTCCCACATGGAGTAGCCAAGCCCCACGTCCATGCGCATGGCCAGCATGGCGATGAAGTGCATGGACCAGACCCCGATACCTCCAAGCGCGACCCCCGCGCTGGTGACATTGAAGAAATAGGCCCGCTTGTTCTTCATGTTGGGGCGTAATCTTCCGGCGGAATACAGCGCGATGAATGCGCCGATGACGGAGATTGCATAGGACAGCACGACGAGTTCCGTGCTGTAGCTGGTCTTGACCAAGGCTTCCATTTGTCACCTCCGCAAAAAAGGAGAAACGCTCTCAGGGGATTTTCGTTGGGCCTTCGGGTGGTCAGTTCGATCGAAGCTCAGGTCTCGATTTCAGTGGCATGCCCAATGGTTTGGCGAGACTTTATTAACGCTGGTGACAGTTTTAACAATTAGTTTCTTGTTCAGCCAATAATATTTTTTGATTGAAATCAAGTGAAGCGCACTATTTTCACAATCGCGCTTGTTTCTATTTTGTTTATATGTTTGCTGGTGAATGACGTGCACGACCCTCGTCAGGGCGAGGGCGGTGATATTCCAGCGCCGATGGACCCCTGTTCGGAGTGAGGGCCGGGTTCTTCCCGGAGTGCGACCTGAAGCCGGCGGGGTGAAGACCCGTGGGCAGATGGGAATCCGCATGCAAAGCGTAGCTTGGCGTGATCCCAGAGGCCAGGCGGCGTGCGCCGCCCGCCGTGTGCTTAGGTGGTGCTGGCGCGCATGAAGTGAAAGCGCATCAGCGTGCGTTCCCGCGCCGCGGCGTGATTCACCACCGGGTGTGGATAGTCGAGCCCCAGTTGCACGCCGCTGGCCTGCAAGTGCAGCGGCGGCATGGTGGCCGGAAAGTGGATGTATTTGTTGGGAAGCTTCGCCAGCTCGGGGATGTAGCGGCGGATGAAACTGCCGTCTGGGTCAAAGCGCTCGGATTGGGTGACGGGGTTGAAAATGCGGAACCAGGGCTGCGCATCGCAGCCCGTGGACGCGGCCCACTGCCAGCCGCCATTGTTGGCGGACAGGTCGTAGTCGTTGAGGTGCTCGGCAAAGAAACGTTCGCCGTGGCGCCAGTCGATGCCGAGATCCTTGGTCAGAAAGCTGGCCACCACCATGCGCAGACGGTTGTGCATATAGCCGGTCTGGAGCAACTGGCGCATCGCGGCGTCCACCAGCGGATAGCCTGTGCGGCCCTCGCACCATGCCTGCCAGAGAGCGGGGGCCTCGTCCCACTGCACGTTGTCATATTCCGGGCGGAACGATTGGGTGAGCACATGGGGGTGATGCCACAGGATCATGAAATAGAAATCCCGCCAGGCCAGCTCCGACAGCCAGGTTTGCGCGCCTTCGTCACCCAGTGCGGACTGCGCATGCGCCAGTTGGGCGAGCTGGCGAATGGAGAGGGTGCCGAAACGCAGGTGCACGGAAAGATAGGACACGCCCTTGCGCCCGGGAAAGTCGCGCGCTTCCTTGTAGGCGTGCATGCGCGGCAGGAAGTCTTCCAGCAGTTGCTGGGCTCCGCGCATGCCCACGGGGATGGGCAACGCGCCCAGGTTGCTGCGCGTGAATCCCAGTTGCTCCAGGGTGGGCAATGACTCGGTGGCAGGCGGCGACGCAAGGTGGTGGGCGTAGCGCTCGACCGGGTAGGGCTTACGTTGAA
>CALMCS010000455.1 GCA_937862875.1 uncultured Comamonadaceae bacterium | reverse complement strand
GCGCGACGGACACGCTGCGCTGGCCGGCGCGCAGTTCGGCGCCGACGACGCGGAAGGGCAGCGGCGGCGGTGGCTCGGGTTTCGCGGCAGCGGGCTTGCCAGGCGCGCGCGGCTGGACCGGCACGGCGGCACGCGCTGCCGTCTGGCGCACCTTGATCTGCTCGACCTCCGCGCGCAGCGCCTGAAGGTCGTCGGCAGTTGCGCGGTCGCTTAGCGCCTGCTCGAATTGGGCAATGCGCGCCTCCAGGGCCTGACGGGCGTCTTGCAGGACTGTGGCGGTCGCGGCTGCGGGCCGCTGTTGCAAGGTCTGGGTCGTTTCGGCCAGACCGGCTACCTGCGCTTCGAGGCGTTGCAGGCGGGTGCCAAGCCGCTCCTGGTCAGCCAGGTCGCTCATCGTCTGGTAGCCCAGAACCACGAGGACGCTGAGGCAGATCAGCCAAAGCCAGAGCAGGCTCTGCACCACCACGGCGGCGGTCGGGCGCCGGGAAGATTGCGAAGTGTTCATGGCCGGCCTCCCGCGAGGGGGAACGGCTGCGCCGCGGCGGCGGTGGCGGGCGGTTCAAGAATCGGGGCGCCGCCAGTGGGTTCGCCGATCTGCTCAAAGCAGACTTGGCGCGTACGGTCATCCGCGTGCAGTTCCCAGGCCGGGCCGGCCAGGGTGAGCAACGCATCGCGCAGGCTCATGGGGCCCAGATGCAGGTGCGCCGCTGGCAGCGGCAGCGTGTACAACTCGATCACGGCATGCGCCGTCTCGCAAAGCTGATAGCCGCTGCGCTTGAGCACATGCCGCAGCCCATCGCCGACCGTTGCTCGGGCGTCTTCGGGCATAGATACATCGACGGTTTGCAGCAGCAAGTCGCGCTGTGCAGCCATCGGCGCAAGCTCGACGAGGGTGTAGCGACCGTAGCGCACGACCGGAATGAACTGGGCGGCTTCGGGCTGGGGTCCGGGCGAGGCTTCCTCAATCGCAATGACGTCGGGCGCCATCGGCGTCGTGGTCGTCGTCGCGCAGCCGCCGGCCAGGACCGATAAGAGCAGGCCGAGAAACCCCGACAGCAGGCGGCGTTCGGGATGGTGGAACCGGGGATGGGATGGGCACATAGCACGGTGTCCTGAAACATCGAGCCCTCACCATCGCCGCTACGTCTACACGCGACAGCAAACAATGCGAATCGCACAGCGTCCGATTTGCCGGCAGCGCTCCTGCCAAAAAAAAGGCCCCGAAGGGCCGCAAGTGGAAAGGATCAAACCATCACAAGTTGCCTTGCGAGGGCAACCTCGACGGAATCGCCATCCTGGTTCAGGACATCGAGCCCGGACTCTGGTACATCGCCCGAGGTGGACTGCGAGACCATGATCTTCTTGGCCATCAGCTCAAGGCAGGTCATCTGCGAGGAACCCGCGTAGCCGAGGTAGATCACGCGCACGGACAGCTTCTGCCCGATGCGCCAGGAGCGGCGTGCCGCCTGCTGGAGCGAATACACGTT
>CALMCS010000454.1 GCA_937862875.1 uncultured Comamonadaceae bacterium | reverse complement strand
TTGCCGAGTCGAATGGCGACGAGTACGCACGCACCAAAGACGGCGTGGAACGTCGCTTGGTGAACCCCGTTGAGGTCGTCGACCCAGGGGGCCAGCCAGCGCGCAACGGCGATGGTGGCTGGGAGTGCTGCGGCGCATCCAAGGCACACCCCAAGCGTCACCTTGGACAGGATGTCCACATGCCATGCGCGCTGCGCTGCCTGCGCCATTTGCTCTGATAGCTCTGATGTCTCTGGTCGCTTGCGCAAGCGTTTGGTGCGGGACTCCACCCACAAGATATTGCCGGTGTAGAAGATCAACGCACCGCTCAGCCCCAGCAGGATGTAGAGCACGCGCACCGAGTCATTGCCGAAACTTCCGAAGTGCAATGAGAAGAAGCTCGAGAGTGCCGCCCCCAGGGCGCTGCGCTGCTCGCCGGGCAAATAGGTGCGGTCGTAGATTTCGCCCGTGGCCAGGTTGACGAAGGCATAGCCGAATTGCGCGCCGCGCTTGAAATGGGTTTCATTGCTGCCCGCCACGAACAGCAATGTGCGCTTGCCGCCGAGACCCACGTAGTCCAGAATTTGCGGCTCGAAATGGGGTGCCTGCTCGCGAATCTTGACCACCAGTTCGCTCGGCTTGAGCCAGTCTGCGCGTGCAATAGCGGGAGGTGGTGCGCTCTCGCGTGCCACGGTTGCGCGCAAGCCATCGCGGTAGATGAAATGGTCCTGTGCGGCATAGATCCAGTCATGCAGGCCAAACACCGCAGCGCTGACCGCGATCACGATATGAAAGGGCAGGCTGGCGACACCGAGCAGGTTGTGTACGTCCAGCCACATGCGCTTGAAGTTGGCGCCCAGCCGCAGATGGAACAGGTCTTTGACCAGCGACGGCAACAGCGCCACAACCCCGGACACCAAAGCCAACGCGTACAGCAGCGAGACGATGCCGATGGCGGGCTCTGCCCAATCCAGCGGTAGCGGCAAGCCTCCCTTGCGGTGCAGATAGTCGACGAAATTGCCCGTGTCGTCAGCCTCCTGAGCGCGATTCAGATGGCGCAATACGCCGTCTTGCCCCAGTTCGAACCAGCTCTCGTGGCGTTGGCTGTCGCTGAGTTTGAGGAGCGGCGCGGTTTGCTGATCATTCGCCAGCCGCAGACTGAGCCGGCCCTTGGCATCCGGGTGTTCCGCGAGGAAGCGGTCGAGCGCGGCATCCGCGTCGGGACTGACGGCGGCCTGTGGATGCGACGCTTGCGTCCAGCGCGTGATCGCGGGGTCCAGCATCGAGAATGCACCGGCATAGAACGCAATGAAGAGAAACAGCCCACAGACAATGCCGACCCAGGAATGCACCGCGATGTAGTCGCGCAAGGTTTGTTTCTTCATTGCATGGCCCACCACAGAGCACCGACCACCGCATTCGCGGCAAGGAACCAGACGACGCAGCGGGTCAACGTCGGAGCCAGAAAACCCATGGACAGTGCAGCGGCCCAAAGGGGCACGACCAACCACATCGCCACCTGATCGCGAGCGGGAGCCATAGGCGGGCCGAGGCCGGTGTACATGACAAGCCAACTGATCCAGAGTGATATGGGAAAGCCGAGCAACAGGCCGACCAGGCCTTTCAGGAAAAGATGTCTTTGGCCGGCGGGCCGTTGGGTTTCTTCCGCCACGGAGTTCGCGCTCATGTCCGTTGCTGCTGTTGTTGCTGCTTGCGGCGGCGCAGCGCCATCAGCGCACTGACGCAGGGCAGAGCGAACATCAACAGGCCAAGCGCATGGGCCAGAGCCTCTGCACCTCCCAGTCCCGTGTCGTGCAGAGCGAGTGCCGCCAGAGCCAGACCTGCCGCGCCGAGCAGGGTGCCCGGCCAACCTCGAAGGACGCTGGTCGAGCGTGCCGTGGCAAGGCACAGAGCCCACGCGGACAGCCCAACAGCCAGTCCGATAACAATCCATCCAAGTAAAAACACGAAAGATTCCTCGGCCAGTGATGACAAATGAGAATTGTTCGTATTTTAATTATCAAATAGAATTTTCCGATAGCCCGCGGGCTCGGTTTTTACCTGGCTTGTGTGTTTCGAGACACAGTGAGCGGCTGGGCCGATCCATAAAACCAAGCGTTTGCTAGGCGGAACTCAATCCGCAAACATGTGCGAGAAGTCGCAGCACTCCTGGGCCAGCATGCACAGGTCCGACACCAGAATGCTCTTGAGTTGCGGCTTGAAGATGGCGACGTAGGGCACGACGGGCCCGGGTTCGCGCGTCTGCACCACCTGCAGCTTGCCGGATTCAATCAGCGGATTCAGGCAGTCCTTGGGCATGTAGCTGATGCCCATGCCCGCGGCGGTGAGGCCGATCAGTGGCAGCAGGCTGTTGGTGACCACCGGCGGCTTGGCCTGCGCCACCATGTTCTTGTGCAGCCACCGATCCAGAATCAAGCCAAGGCCCGAGAGGTCGCTTTGCGTCAGCAGGGTTTGCGCGGCCAGGTCCTGGGCGGTGAGCGGTTGCTGGTGCGGGATGGTGCCGGGCTTGCACATCCATGCGAACTCCACCGATGACAGTTTCTTGATGGCCAAACCGTCGTGCGCGAACGCGTCCGGGACGATGGCGAGATCGAGCACATCGTCTTCCAGTTTGCTCAGGAGTCGCGTGCCCGAGTCGACATCGGGCTCGATGGTCACGTGCGGGTATTTGGTGCGAATGCTGGAGAGCATCTTGGGCAGCCACGTCATGGCGACCAGTTCGGTGATGCCGATGTGGATGCGGCGAACCATGGTCTCGGGCTTGACCAGACTTTCCATGACCTGATCGCGTTCGCGCAGCATTTGTCTGGCGGCCTGCAACAGCTGCAGGCCTTTTTCGGTGAAGCGCGCCTGCCTGAGGCTGCGATCGAACACGTCTTCGCCCACGATGGACTCCAGCTCCTTGACGCGTTTGGAGATCGCTGCCTGCGTGGTGTGCAGTCTTTGCGAGGCGGCCGAAAAACTGCCTTCGCGGTCGATCCAGTAGATCGCCTCCAGCTGCTTGAACGAAAACATGGCGGTGGAAACCCTTCTGATGAATCGCTTTTGGTTGTCTTGTCAGGTGACTAAATATCGCTTTTTATTATCAATCAATTGCTCAACAATCCCGCCATCCATAGAGTTCTTCTGCCAAATTTTTCCCATGACGCAAATTTCCGATCTTGTTGAAGATCTCCAGCAGGTAGTGGTTTCGCATCTGAGCGACAACCTGCAACGCCTTCAGGGCGTGACCGGTTTGCAGCGCATTCATCGCGCCCGCAAGCTCGTGGGCACGGCGCTCACCGTGAAGGTGCGTCCGGGCGACAATCTGTTGATCTACAAAGCGCTGACGCTCGCACAACCCGGCCAGGTGCTGGTGGTGGACGGCGCGGGCGATACCACCAACGCGTTGGTGGGCGAGCTGATCATGCTGTACGCCCAGCAGCGCGGCATCGTGGGGTTTGTGATCGATGGCGCGGTGCGTGACACGGCCGCATTCATCGAGGCGGACTTCCCTTGCTATGCACGCGGCGTCAGCCACCGTGGCCCCTACAAACAAGGCCCGGGTGCCATCGGCGTGCCGGTGAGCATCGGCGGGCAGGTCATTCAATCGGGCGATCTGGTGGTGGGCGATGAGGACGGCGTCGTGTCGTTTCCCGTCAGCGACGCGCCGGCCTTGATCGAAGCGGCTCGCAAGACCGCGGCCAACGAAGAAGCCATCAAGCGCGAAATCGCCACCGGACGGGTGGAGCAATCGTGGCTGGACAAAGTGCTCAAGCCTGTGGGTCTCTGAACCCAATCGCTGATCTCTGCTCTGATCTCTGAATACCAAGCGCTGAATCTCAGCCGCTGCATACCTATAACTGAAATGCTCGACATCGGGTCGACAAGGAGACTATTTTGAACAACATTCCATCGCACATGACGTGCTTGACGCGTCGCGCGGCACTGGCCCTGTCGATGGCTCCCGTTCTGGGTGCCGCACTGGCCTTCACGCCGTTGGCGCATGCGGCCGACTACCCCGAGAAGCCCATCAAGCTGGTGGTTCCATGGGCCCCAGGCGGTGCCACCGACGTGATCGCCCGCGTGATCGGGCAGCGCATCGGCCAGGAGCTGGGTCAGTCCGTCGTGGTGGACAACAAGCCAGGTGCCGGCGGCAACATTGGCACCGCCACGTTTGTCCGCGAGAAGGCCGACGGCTATACCTTGCTGATGGGCACCAGCAGCACCAATGCGGTCAACCCGAGCCTGTACTCGCGTCTGCCGTTCGATGCGAAGAAAGACTTCGCGCCGATCACGCTGATCGCGACCGTGCCGAATATTCTGGTGGTGCCAGCAGCGTCGCCTTACAAGTCCTTGAACGATCTGTTGAAGGCCGCGAAAGAGCAACCGGGCAAGCTGACCTACGGCTCTGCGGGCAATGGTTCGTCGCAGCATCTGGCAGGCTCGATGCTGATGAAGGCCACGGGCCTGAAGCTGATCCACGTTCCCTACAAGGGATCGGGCCCCGCGGCGTCGGACCTGATGGCCGGACACTTGAACGTGATGCTCGACACCGGCTCGATGCCGCACATCAAGAGCGGCACCCTGCGCGCGCTGGCGGTGGCCTCGCAAAAGCGCCTTCCGGCACTCCCGGATGTGCCTACCTTTGCCGAGCTGGGTATTCCCAACTTCAACGCATCGGCATGGTACGGAATCATGGCCCCGGCCGGAACGCCCGAGCCGATCGTGGACGAGTTGAACGTCACCATCAACAAGATCCTGAAGGAGCCTGAAGTCATCAAGCGCCTGCACGACTTTGGCGCGGTGGTCGAGGGCGGGACGCCGCAAGAGTTCAAGGCCTTTGCCGTGAGCGAAATCGACCGCTACAACAAGATCGTCAAGGACTCGGGCGCAACCATCGAGTGATGATGAAGATTATGTTGATCCATCGGTGAACAGGTCTGCCCGGCGCATGCCCTGAACATCCCCATCCCGCCCGGCATCTCGCGATGCCCTTGGCGGGATTTTTTATGCGCGCCGTTCTCGTTCTGTCAGCGTGCTGGAAACAACGCCGAGCGCGCCGCCGGCGAAGGAAACACGCAGGCCACGTTGTGTGCGCAATCGGGGACTACGGTCATCTGGCGTGCAGTGGCGGGGCGAAGTACGGCCTGTTCATAAGCCATGTATGCCAGTCCGCGCTGTAGACGAAACGGCCCCTGCAGATTGGCCGCGCAGGACTTGTCCAGGCTCGCGTAGTGCGTGCCGTCGCCTGCGTCGCTGTCTTTTGCGCCTTCCAGATATTCGATCTGCGCACTGCGGTAGCGCTCCCGGGCTTGCATAGCGCTTTGGTTCAGGTAGGCGGGAAGACTTTGGGTGCCGTATTTCCACGCGTTGAAGGCAGGGCAGGCCTGAGCGGTCTGAGGGGGGCTGAATTGAAAAGTACAGGCACCCGATGCAATCGATGACGGGCTGCAGCGGGTCCAATCAACCGCTTGTTGGTCGATGACGGGGGTGGGGCGCGGCGCATCGAAATACAGCCACGTTCCCGGATCTGCAATCACATAGCGCAGCGTGACACCGGCCGGAGGATCCGCCGCAAACCCCACGCTGCGTTGCAGCATCTGACCGCCCGCAGAAAACCCGGCCAGCGTGACGCTGCGGATGCTGGGCCATTGGCGCTTGACGTCGGCCAGCAGTGCATCGAGCGCGGCAAACGCGCTGATCGGCTTGCTGCCTTCCGAGCTTTTCCCGGCCAGCCAACTGCCGCAGGTCCAGACCGCATCGCCCTCGGCGGTCGCCGGTACGCCCTTGGTGCTGCAGCGTTTGGCTTGGGCGGCGGTCACCTGAAACAGCGGCGAGATGATGAGCGTGTCCTTGTCGCGAGCCGCCGCTTGCGCCGC
>CALMCS010000453.1 GCA_937862875.1 uncultured Comamonadaceae bacterium | reverse complement strand
CAGTACCGCGATCTGTGCGTTGTCGTTGAACGTCTTGCCGGCTCCAAAGCCGAGCGTGAAATCGAGACTCTTGCCGGCCAGCACCACCAGATCCGATTGCGCGAGCAGTTCTCGGAGTGTGCCGAGTGATGGGTCGTTCAGGCCGCGTGGGCTTTCCATCGCAACAATCGGCACCTGCAGCGCTCCCTGAAGGCGCGCACGCGCTTCGCGCATGTGTTCGCGTGCCCAGGTCGGTCCCGCCAGAATGAGCGGGCGCTGGGCGGTGCTCAGCAGCTCGGTCAACATGTTCTGGCTCTTCGCATCCAGTGCAGGACTCTCCAGTGCGGGCGGCACGGCAGGCAATGCGTTGATGCCCGATTCCGTACTGAGGAGGTCAAAGGGCAGTGCGAGGTGCACGGGGCCGCGACGTGGTGCCATGGCGGTGTTGACGGCAAGGTCGACCGAGCAAGCCAGCTGCGCAGCGGACATGGGCCGATGCGACAGCTTGGTCAGCGGACTGGTGATGGCTGTCTGGTCCATTTCCTGAAAGGCCCCCTTGCCATCTTCCGCAATCGAGGAATCGCCCGAAATCAACAGCACTGGGCTTTCTGCCTGTGCGGCGGAGTAGAGCGGAGCAATCCCGTTCGTGATGCCGGGGCCGGCTGTGAGCATGGCCACGCCTACCTCGCCCGTGATTTGTGCCCAGGCATCTGCCATGAAGACGGCCGCGGCCTCGTGCCGGACATGAACGATGCGAATGCCTGCGTCGATGCACGCGTCATACAGCGGCATGATCTGGTTGCCGGACAGACTGAAGATGGTGGTGACGCCGCGACGTTGCAGGGCGGAGATGACCAGTTGTGATCCAAGCATGGAGTGTTCCGTTTCTCGGTGATTTTGAAATTCGGTGTTGGGAGTCAGTGGCGCATGCACTGTCCAATTCAATGGCCTTACTGTAGGATTCATCTGATTCAACAGTGCTTGAATTTGAATTCAATACGTCTCTCTGCCACTCGGCGGAGCTTCGGCGAGCCACCTTCAGTTCTTTGGAGCGGTGTGATGCACAAGCAGTTTTCTTCAAGCGCACCCACGCTTCGGCAATTGGAGCTGCTGTTGGCGCTCGCAAGCGCGGACGGAATCGCCAGTGCGGGAGCAAAGATCGGCATGACACCATCGGCCACGAGCCATGCCTTGCGATCACTGGAATCCACGCTGGGGGCGGCGCTCGTGGATCGCAATGCATCGACTCTGGAGTTGACACACGCGGGCAGGCAGGTGCTTCCGCATGCGCGCGATGTGTTCGCCGCACTCAATCTGGTCAGCACGACGGCTGGTGCGAACGCGGGCTTGCAAAGCGGTGTTCTGCGGATCGGATCGTTCGGTCCCAGTTCAACCCTGAAACTCTTGCCTCCGCTGCTGGATGCCTACGGCAAACGCCATCCCGGCATCGAGGTGCGGGTGGCGGAAAAGTCGGATGCCGAGATCGAGCAGGACATGATCGAGCGGCGCATCGAAATCGGTTTTGTGACGCTGCCCAAATCCCAGTTCGACACGCTGTCGTTGACCACCGATGAGTTGGTGGCCGTGCTGCCTGCCAGGCATCCGCTCGCGGCCTGCGAGACGGTGGCGCTGCGTGATCTGGCAGTGCAGTCGCTGATACTCACGCATGCGGGATCGCAGGAGCTGATCGTCAAGATGTTCGATCGCGCCGATCTGAAACCGCGCATCACGCATGAGATGACTCAGCTGTTGTCGATCCTGGAGTTCGTAGCGAGTGGACGGGGTATTTCCATCAATGCGCTGCTGGCACTTCCCGAAAAGCATGCGGGCGTTGTGTACCGAAAGATCCGCCCACGAACGACGCGTCAGGTGGGGATTGCCTGCCTGAATGAAGAGCGGCTTTCACCTGCCGCTGCGGCCTTCTGGCGCATGGCGCGGGTCTTCAAAGGGTGATGGACGAATGGGTCGCTGCAGAGCAGGTTGTTCAACTTGCTCACCCCCAAAGAAAAAGGCCCTTCGCGGACTTCAGGGCCTTTGGGCTTGGGCATTTCAATGCGATCACCGCAGTGAGCAGAGCCTGGTAACTGGGCCCCCGAATGACGAGATAGG
>CALMCS010000452.1 GCA_937862875.1 uncultured Comamonadaceae bacterium | reverse complement strand
CGGCTACGAGTCGCCAGCATTTTGCCGCTTGGGAAGCACCCAGTCAGGTCGTGGGAAATGGCAGGTATAGCCACCCGGCCGCTTCTCGAGGTAATCCTGGTGCTCCGGTTCGGCTTCCCAAAAATCGCCCACGGGTGCTACTTCCGTCACAACCTTGCCACTCCAAAGCCCGGATGCATCTACGTCGGCAATCGTGTCTTCGGCTACTCGCTTCTGGTCTTCATCGACATAGTAGATGCCAGAGCGGTAAGAGAGCCCCCGATCATTTCCCTGTCGATCCTTTGTGGTGGGATCGTGGATCTGGAAGAAATACTCCAGGATATTCCGGTAGCTCGTCTGTTCAGTATCGAAAGTGATTTCGATTCCTTCAGCATGCGTGCCGTGATTGCGATAGGTGGCGTTTAGGACGTCGCCACCTGTATAGCCGACGCGGGTCGAGATGACCCCCGGCCGTTTGCGGATCAAATCCTGCATACCCCAGAAACATCCGCCTGCTAGAACTGCACGCTGATGCATGTTAACCCTCCTTTATTTGTTCGAGATAATCGCCGTATCCTGCGGCATCCATCTCATCGCGCGGGATGAAGCGCAGAGCCGCTGAATTGATGCAGTAGCGCAGACCTCCTCGGTCGCTCGGGCCGTCAGGAAAGACATGGCCCAGATGGCTGTCGCCATGTACCGACCTGACCTCCGTCCTGACTGCGCCATGTGTATTGTCCCGCACCTCGTTGATGTGTGCCGGTACGATCGGCTTGGTAAAGCTAGGCCAACCCGTTCTGGAATCGAACTTGTCCGTGGAAGCGAACAGTGGCTCCCCCGAGACAACGTCAACGTAGATGCCCACCTTTTTGTTGTCGTTATACTCGCCCGTGAACGGCCTCTCGGTGCCGGCTTCTTGGGTGATCCGGCGTTGATCGGGGGTCAGGCGGTCGATTGCTTCTTGTGACTTTGTGTACTTCATATTGGGCTCCAAACTTTGGGGAACGATCCTTTCTCGACTACGCTTTCCTATAGATCCACTATCACAGTGACAGTAGGATTAATCCAATACCTTGCGGGCATGGATGCCATACCGTCTGTGCAGTTTGATGACCACTCATTGCCATTTGTACTTCGACGCGAACTGGGCGATCTGACTCAGCTCAACAGGCGTAGTGGTACCAGAGGCCACCGCCATGACGATCTCACGTTCCAATGTGAGGCCTTCGATCTGCCGAGTGACCAGGCCAGGAGCTCCGACGGACCGCTCCGGTAGAACGCAGACTGCCCTGCCCTGCCCCACGATGTGCTGAATCCAGTCTTCTCTATCTATCCGCAAGCGAGGCCGCATCACCACATCTCGTCGCGCGAAGAACTCCTGGATCTGCACTCTGTACTCGCAGCTCAACCAATCAATTAATGGATACTCCACCAAATCTTCGACACGTACGGCGCCAAATGCAGCTAATGGGTGGTCGGCTGCGCAGGCCATCACGAAACGCTCGCGAAACAGGGGCACGACCTCCAACTGCGGATCAGGGTTAGAACTCTGCGGAAAGATGCATGCGTGACACCTCCCCGAGAGCACACTCGCGATGTCCTCTTTCAATTTGAGTGCATGCAACTTGAACTCCATCGATGGAAGCTGATCCAGCGCACTGACAAAGAACGCGGCGAAGGGTTTTGCCCCGAGGGTCGGCGCAACCGCGACATCTATAACTTGATGTTTACCTTGCGCCCAATTGTCCGAGTGGAATCGCACGCTCTCCAACGCCACCAGCATCCGTCGGAACTCCAGTTCAACGTGCTCTCCCAAGCCAGAAAGACGGCTGTGTTTCCCTTTTCTGTAAATCAGCGGACCGCCGAGCTCATCCTCCAAGCGGAGTATCGCCCGCGTC
>CALMCS010000451.1 GCA_937862875.1 uncultured Comamonadaceae bacterium | reverse complement strand
GGTAGCGATGTCCGCGCAACGACTGGTGGGCAATGGCGCTCAGGATCAGCAGCGTGGAGCCGACCACCAGCAGGAACACGCCGATGTCGAAGAACAGCGCACTGGCGATATGAATCTCGCCAATCACCGGCAAAGTGAGGTGCGCGGTGTGGCTGGTGAGGAACGGGTAGCCAAAGAAGATCGAGCCCATGCCCGTGCCCAGCGCAAACAGCATGCCGAGCGCAATCCATTTGCGGGGATAGAGCGTGAGGTGCGCCTCGACCCATTCGGTGCCCGAGATGATGTATTGCAGCAGCAGCGCCACGGAGAACACCAGACCGGCCACGAAGCCGCCACCGGGCTCGTTGTGGCCGCGCATGAACAGGTAGAACGACACCAGTGCGGCAAACGGCAGCAACAGACGGACCAGCACGGCCGGCACCATCAGATAGCCCACGGCGGTGTCCTTGGCGTTGCGTGGGTTGAGCAGGTCGGTCTGCAAATCGGGTGCGAGCCAGCGTTGCTGCTCGGGCAGATCCATGGCCTCGGGGGCCGGGCGGAAGCGGCGCAGCAGCGCGTAGACGGTGAGGGCCACAATGCCGAGCACCACGATCTCGCCGAACGTATCAAAGCCGCGGAAGTCCACCAGCATGACGTTGACGACGTTGGTGCCGCCGCCTTCGGTGAACGCGCGTTCCAGGAAGAACGTCGACGTGCTTTCGGGGAAGGGTCGGCTCATCATCGCGAACGCCAGCCACGCCATGCCGCCACCGGCCGCCACGGCGATCACGAAGTCGCGGGTGCGGCGAGCGCGGGTGTGAAAGGATTTTTCTTCGGATGCGGAGATGGCCTGGTCACGCTTGGGCAGCCAGCGCAGACCCAGCAGAATCAGAATCGTGGTGACGATTTCCACCACCAACTGGGTCAGGGCCAGATCGGGAGCCGAGAACCACAGGAAGGTCAGCACCGTGCAAAGGCCTGAGCCGCCCATCAGCGTCAAAGCGGCGAGTCGGTGGTACTTGGCCTGCCAGGCGGCCGCCAAGGCGCATGCAGCGCCCACCAGCCACAGCACGACGAAGGCGGGCGAGAGCGGCAAGGTGCCGCGATCGCCGAACTCGATGCCGCGCGCCATCAACGGAATGACCGCGCCAATCACTGCCGCCAACACCAGCCACAGCATTTGCCATTGCAGCTTGTTGGTGCTCAGCAGCCTGCGGCCAGAGCGACCGGCCAGTGTGAGGCGCGTGATGAATTTTTCGAAGATCCGGCGGCCGCTGATGTGCTGCATGAGCGGCGGTCCATCGACGCGACCGGCTTCGCGCTGGATGCGCAGGATCCAGTAGAGCAGGATGCCGCCACCCAGAGCGATCAGGCTCATGGTGAGGGGCAGGTTGAAGCCGTGCCAGATCGCCAGGCTGAATTCCGGCAGTTGACCGGTGCCGACGACCGGCAACGCGGCCGCATCGAGAAAGCGGCCAATCGACCAATTCGGGAACACGCCCACCACCAGGCAGGCCAGCACCAGCAACTCGACGGGCACGCGCATCCAGTGCGGTGGCTCATGCGGCTGCAGCGGCAGGTCGGTGGCCGGCGGACCCCAGAAGACGTCGACGATGAAGCGCAGCGAATAGGCGACGCTGAAGACGCCGGCGATCGTGGCCGCGACCGGCATGGCGATGCTGATGAACGGCGACGCATTGACGAAGATGGTCTCCGCAAAGAACATTTCCTTGGAGAGAAAGCCGTTGAGCAGCGGCACACCGGCCATCGCCGCCGCGGCGACCGTGGCGAGCGTGGCGGTCACGGGCATCATCTTGCGCAGGCCCGACAGGCGGCGGATATCGCGCGTGCCGCTCTCGTGGTCGATGATGCCGGTGGCCATGAACAGCGAGGCCTTGAAGGTCGCGTGGTTCATGATGTGGAACACCGCAGCGACCGCTGCGAGCGGGCTGTTCATGCCCAGCAGCAGGGTGATCAGACCCAGATGCGAAATGGTGGAATAGGCGAGCAGACCCTTCAGGTCATTCTGGAACATCGCCGCGTAGCCGCCGATCAGCAGCGTGGCAACGCCTGCGCCGCCCACCAGCCAGAACCATTCGTCCGTGCCCGCCATCACCGGCCAGAAACGGGCCAGCAGGAACACGCCCAGCTTCACCATGGTGGCGGAGTGCAGGTAGGACGACACGGGCGTCGGCGCAGCCATGGCATTGGGCAGCCAGAACTGGAACGGGAACTGCGCGCTCTTGGTGAACGCGCCGAGCAGCATCAGCACCAGCGCCGTCAGATACATCGGGTGGTTGCGCACCAGCTCGGCCGAGCCCAGTACATGGTCGAGGTCGTAGCTGCCGACGATGTGCCCAATGATCAGCATGCCGGCCAGCAGACACAGGCCGCCCGTGCCGGTCACCGTGAGCGCCATGCGGGCACCGCGGCGCGCATCCTCGCGGTGGTGCCAATAGCCAATCAGCAGAAACGAGAACAGGCTGGTCAGTTCCCAG
>CALMCS010000450.1 GCA_937862875.1 uncultured Comamonadaceae bacterium | reverse complement strand
GACCTCGGTCGAGCCGGAGCATTTCTACCGGATCAGCATGGAGCCGGCGCAGTTCGCCGAGGAAGTGAACCGGCTGCAGGGCCTTTGGCCCGCATTCGAGACACACCTTGGTGCTGCCCAGCAATCCCTGCGTGCCCCGGCACGTGCTCTGTCCCACTGGCACCTGGCACTGGCCCTTGCGGCTGGCGCCGTCTCGGGTGTCGTGCAGTCCAAAAGCGGCCGCATCCTGGCCGTCAAGGGCGACACCTACAAGCGCAAGGCCACCGCCGTCGAGCACCGCGAGCGCGACGATGGCTCCATCGCAGAGACACGCATCCTCACGGACAAGTTCGTGCCGGTCATCCGCGCATGGGACCTGTCTCCCGACTCGGCCTCACTGGGGCAAGTCATCACCATCCACTGAGCAGAAGGCTGTAGCGCGCTCGAAGGCGGACGCGCTTCACATCGCTCGCGCTGTTGTGGCCCAATGAAATCACCAAGGAGGACTATCGATGGCGTCGATCAGGATTGACACCTACATCCACCAACTGCAGTTCCCCATCGGGGCGCTGATCATCAGCAAAGGCGTCGATCGCCTGATTCGTGCCGGCACCGAAGAACCGTTCCAGTTTCTGCGGCGTCACGCCCGCGGCGATTGGGGCGATGTTCCCGCTGACCAATGGGAAGCGAACATCGCGGGAATCCAATCCGAGGCCAAGCTCGAATCGTTCTATGTCGCAACCAATGGCCAGCGCATCCGCATCTTCACCGAAGCGGATCGCAGTGCCACCCACATCGTGCTGGCTTCCGAGAACTGACTCGGTAGACCCGCACCATTCATCAACCCACTGGGGCCATGTCGCCCCGATTGGGTGCCATGGCCCGCTCTCCCTATCCAGGAGGCCCCATGGCAACCGAAGCAGTTTTCATCAGCGCCAGCCCCACGCGGCGTTTCAACCCCGGCCAGATGGTCGTGACCTCAGGCGTGGATGCGCTGATCCGTCAGGGTCGACTCAATCCCACCCCCGTACCTGCGCCGCCATCTCAGCGGTGACTGGGACGATCTCGATGACAGCGACCGGCAACAGAACGACGCCGCGCTGCAATCGGGTGAAGATCGCCTGTTCTCTTCCTACCAGGTCACCACCGACCTGAAGATCTGGGTCATCACCGAGTGGGATCGCAGCGTCACCACGCTGCTGCTACCCAGCGAGTACTGATCCAACCACGGCGGCCATAGGTCGCAACTTCGCTTTCATCCCCTTGGGGCATTCATCGGCCCTCAGGGACGGTGCGCGCCCCTTTTCTTTGGAGCATCACCATGACCATGCAACTCGAAGCGGCGCCCGCCGCAGACACCTCGCCCACGACCGGCGACCTTTTCGATCCCGCATCCAGCGAGCTCTCCCTGAGCCTGCAAGACTTCGTCGCCGAGTTCGGCGACGAATTGCTGGACTCGCTCAACCGGGCCAATCCACCCGTCTACAGCGGTACGCCGCACGCCCACCGTCAGCTCGTGCTGGCCGGTCTCAAGCGCAAGCTGTTCCCTGCCCAGGCAGAAGTCGTCCATGCCGCCGCCGAGCTGCTCGCCAACCATGGCGAGCGGGCCGCGATCGTCAATGGCGAAATGGGCACGGGCAAAACCACCGTCGGCATCGCGCTGGCGGCCGTTCTCCACGCCGAAGGCTATCGCCGCACCCTCGTCCTCAGTCCGCCACACCTGGTCTACAAGTGGCGACGCGAGATTCTTGAAACTGTCGCAGGCGCGAAGGTCTGGGTGCTCAACGGCCCTGATACGCTGCTCAAACTCATCAAATTGCGCGAGCAGTTGGGCGTGCCGGCATCTGGCCAGGAATTCTTCATCATCGGCAGGGTGCGCATGCGCATGGGCTTCCATTGGAGGCCTTCATTCACACGCAAGCGCACCCGGTACGGCGTCATGGGGGCCTGCCCGCACTGCGGGACGGTCGTCAACAACCTGGACGGCGAGCCGATCAATGCTCTGGAGCTGGAGGCGGAGGAAGTCCGACGCAGATGCGGCGTCTGCGACACCGCGATGTGGACACTGGTTCGCCCGCGAACCCTGTCCGGCAGTGATCAGTCCTCGGCCGTGCTGCGGGCCTTGAAGCGTATCCCGACGATCGGCGAAGCCACTGCGCAGAAGCTGATGAAGACGTTCGGAGATGGCTTCCTGGCCTCGATGCTCGGCGACAACCTCCACAACTTCATCAACCTGATGGACGACCGGGGTGAACTGGTCTTTTCCGATCGCCAGGCACAGCGCATGGAACGCGCGATGTCCAGCATGGAGTTCGGCTTTGGCGAAGGCGGCTACCAAGCTTCCGAGTACGTCAAGCGCTATCTCCCGCAAGGCACCTTCGACTTGCTCATCGCCGATGAGGCCCATGAGTACAAGACGGGCGGTTCCGCGCAAGGCCAGGCAATGGGCGTCATCGCGGCCAAGGTCCGCAAGACCTTGCTGCTCACCGGCACCCTCATGGGGGGCTACGCAGACGACCTCTTTCATCTGCTGTTCCGGGCTTTGCCCAAGCGCATGATCG
>CALMCS010000449.1 GCA_937862875.1 uncultured Comamonadaceae bacterium | reverse complement strand
CTATCGCCCGGCGAAGACGTCCAAGCCACGATGGCGGCCTTGTGCGCCCTCCCCGGCATAGGCGACTGGACGGCGCAGTACATCGCCATGCGCGCCCTGCGCTGGCCGGATGCGTTTCCGGCGGCCGACGTGGCATTGCACGCGGCGCTCAAGGTTCCGCGCGGGTCCGGCGCGGCCAAACTGGCGCTGGCCGCCTCTCAGGCCTGGCGACCTTGGCGTAGCTATGCCGTGATACGGACCTGGGCGGGCTTGGCTCGCACCGAGGACCACACTCCCATTCCATCCAGCGAGCAATCATCATGAAATTCGCAAAAAACACCGTTCAAACCCGCATCAGCACGCCTCTGGGCGACGCCCTGCTCGCCGCCACACCCACCGCTTTGGTAGGAGTGTGGTTTCACGATCAGCGCCATTTGCCCGCGCAACTGTCGGGCGATGGCGCTTGGCCGGAGGATGCCGACAATCCGCATCTGCAGCGTGCGGCGACGCAACTGGCGGAATACTTCGCGGGCACCCGCGACACCTTTGATCTGGAGCTGGATCTCTCCGGCGGCACCGCATTTCAACAATCCGTTTGGAGAGGCTTGCTTGACATTCAGTGCGGAGACACCGCGAGTTATGGCGATCTTTCCCGTTCCATCGGCAATGCGACGGCCGTGCGCGCCGTCGGGGCCGCCGTGGGGCGGAATCCGTTCACTATCGTGGTGCCCTGTCACCGCATTTTGGGCGCTGATGGTTCGCTGACCGGATATGCTGGCGGGCTGGCTCGCAAAGAGGCACTGCTACGCCGCGAAAGCGTACTGCTTTGTTAAAAAACCCAACAAAATGACTACTTCCACAGCGCAACCCGTAGCGTCTCAAAAATGGGTTGGTGAATTTCTCTTGCTCTCCAGCATCTGGGGCGCTTCCTTTCTGTTCATGCGCATGGGCGCCACCGAATTCGGAACCTTCGCCACCGCGGGCATGCGCGTCATGCTGGCAACCCTGTTTCTCTGGCCCATCATGTGGTTTCGCGGTGAATGGCCGGCGCTGCGCAAGCACTGGAAGCCCATTCTGTTTGCCGGCGTGATCAACTCCGCCATCCCCTTTGCGCTCTTTGCCTGGGCGGTGATGCACATCACCACGGGGCTGACCTCGATTCTCAACGCCACCGTGCCCCTGTTCGGCGCGTTGGTGGCCTGGCTCTGGCTGGGCGACAAGATTCAGCGCCTGCGCTGGCTGGGTTTGGTGCTCGGCTTCGTGGGTGTGGCGCTGCTGGCCTGGCGCGCTCCGGGTGGCGTGGGGGCCAAGGGCGGTGACACGGGACTGGCGATTGGTGCCTGCCTGCTCGCTTCGACCTCGTATGCGTTCGCGGCCAATTTTGCCAAGCGCTATCTCATGGGGATTCCGCCGCTCGCCACCGCCACAGGTAGCCAACTGGGTGCCAGCCTGGGTTTGGCGATTCCGACCATTCTTTCCTGGCCCGCACAGATGCCCGGACCCCGTGCCTGGGCGGCTGTAGTGGCGATCGCCATTCTGTGCACCGGAATCGCCTACATTCTGTATTTCCGCCTGATCGCCACGGCGGGCCCGAGCCGCGCAGTCGCCGTGACCTTTCTGGCCCCCGTGTTCGCGGTTTTCTACGGCGTGGTGTTCCTCCACGAACACGTCACGCTATGGATGCTGGGCTGCGGCGTGATCATCGTTTGCGGAACCATGTTGTCTACAGGATTGATCCGGCGTGGTCAATCGTGATCTTTTGTGACGTTAAAAAGTCGGCGCGATAGTAGGAACCACTGGAAAAATTTAATAGATTGTGATAATTTACGCTGGTATTTCAATAGTTAAACAATAAGATTGTTTGAGAACTATCTGGGTCGCGCATGGGCCATCACCTAGCCTGAGCTGCGGTTTCCAGTGTCACATCCTTTTATCGGCGAGCCGACTGCAGCACTATGACCAATGAATTCTTCGTCACAGGATTGATTCTGTTGACTCTGATCGTTGGTGCCGCGCTTTTGCCAGTGGATGCGCTGCTGCGCCCCAACCGCCGCGAACAGCTGTGGATTGGTCTCATCAGTGGCTTGGCCTCGGTCTTGATCGCCACTCTGCACTACCGGGGCAACACGCCAGGCGTGTCCTTTGTCCACCCCAGCATTCTTGCCTCCGTCAGCTTTCTGTTTGGCCCGTTCGCCGGAGCCGTTGCCGCCGTTTGCTCACTGCTGAGTCAATTGTTGGGAATGGAAAGCAATTGGCTGCAAGGCATTGGCCTGGCGTTTGCCATGTGGGCCGTGGGCAGCATGATGTGGTGGGTTCGAATGGGCACCCGCATGAACTTCTGGACCTCGCTGGTCGTGCTGGTCGTTCTCGTGCCGCTGGCGGTTTCGCCTTGGGCCGGTGCGGGAGACACCGGTTCCGACACCCAGTGGCATGCCTTGCAGGTCGTACCCTGGCGCTACGTGGTGGGCATGGTGGTGCTGTGCGGTGGCGTCGGTTTGCT
>CALMCS010000448.1 GCA_937862875.1 uncultured Comamonadaceae bacterium | reverse complement strand
ATAGTTCGGCGAATTTCCATGGCGTCTCTCGTTCGTGCAGCCTGTCTGACCAATTACGCCGAAGTGGCCACCGCTTCGGGGCTGAATGCTGCGCGCATGCTGTTCGACGCGGGTTTGAGTCCCAGCGTGCTGGACGAGCCCGATCTGATGATTCCGGTCGACAAAGTAGGGCGTCTGCTGCACGCCAGCGCCCAGATGTCGGGCAACGAGGGCTTTGGCCTGAGCATGGCGCGCACGCGTCTGCTGTCCAACATGGGCCCCGTGGGCTTGCTGATTCGCGATCAGGCGACGCTGCGGGATTCCCTCAGCTTGCTGGTGCAATACCTCACCCAACTGAACGGCGCGCTCACCTTGACCGTCGAGGAAGAGGACGACAGCGTGCTGATTCGGGAGCTGCTGCTGGCCGGAAGCGCGCACGAGCCCACCAGGCAGCGTGTGGAGCTGGCGCTGGGCGTCATGGTGCGGGCCATCCGCCAGTTGATCGGCAGCGATTGGAAGCCCCGCCTCGTGTGCTTTGAGCACTCGCCACCGCGCGACCTCACCGCGCACAAGCAACTGTTTGGCCCACGCGTGGAGTTCAACCAGGAGTTCAACTGCATCGTCTGCACCAAGTCGGATCTGGACAAGCGCAACGAGTTTGCCGACCCTGCGATGGGCCGTTATGCCAAGAAGCTGCTCGAATCGAACGCACATGTTGCCGACAGCGCCGTGCTCGCCGATGTGCGCAGAACCATCGTGCTGCTGCTGCCCAGTGGGCGCTGCAGCATCGAGAAAGTCAGCGAACATCTGGGCGTCGTGCCGCGCACCATTCAGCGGCGCTTGACGGAGCAGGACCAGAGTTTTTCATCGCTGATGAACGACATCCGCAAGGAGCTGGCTGCGCGCTACGTGTTCGAATCAACGCGCTCGCTCACCGAGATTGCCGAGCTTCTGGGGTTCACCGCGCCCAGCAGTTTCTCGCGCTGGTACCAATCGCAATTCGGCTGCAGCGCCAAGGAAAGCCGCGCCAAAGGGCAGCAGGCGTCTACTCCGCCTGAGTCGGCATGAGGGTGTGAACTTATAAAAAAACCAAGCAGGCCGATGGAAAAATCGGCGTGCCTGGTTCGATCGGCGCGTAGCGCAGCGCAGCGTACGCTCAGTGTTGACTACTTGGCGATTACTTGGCGGCGCTTGCCACTCCCAGCTTGCTGAGAATCTTGCGGTTCTGCTCCACCGTTGCCAACATCTTCTGCTGCAACTCGTCCATGCTGCTTTCCTTGGGTGCATCAAAGCCCTGGGCTTGCAGCTGCTCCTTGAACTTGGGCGAGTGCATGATTTTTTCCATCTCCTGACGGATGCGCAGCACCAGCGGCTTGGGCATGCTGCTCAACACAAACACGCCCACGCTGGCATCGGGCAGTACAAAGTCGGTCATGCCTTGCTCTGCAAAACTCGGCACATCGGGCAACAGGCGGGAGCGTGTAGGTGAAGCAATGCCAATCGGCTTGAGCTTGCCGGATTTGATGAGCGGAGCCGCATTGGTCACCACTTCAAATGTGAGCTGCACCTGATTGCCAATCAAATCGACCATCGCGGGAGCCGATCCCTTGTAGGGAACCACGGTGATCTTGCGACCGCTCTTCTCGCTCAGTAACTCACCCAGCATGTCGGAACGCGTTCCGGGGCTCAGGTTGGCGACGTTGACGGGGTCCTTGCTTTGGCGTGCGTAGTCGAACACCTGCTGGATGGTGGTGGGCCGAAACTCGGTGTTGGCCACCAGCATGTGCACCATACTGGCAACGTCCGCCACGTAGGTGAACGTCTTTTGCACGTCGTACGGCGTCTTCACGGTGAACGGGAAATCAGTCCACACGCTCGACGGCGCCACCATCAGCGTGTAGCCATCCGCAGGCGTGTTCATCACGGCGCGCTCGGCAATCACGGCCGAGCCACCGGGCTTGTTGTCCACGATGACGGCCTGTCCCAGATTGGTTTGCAACTGGTGCGCGATCAAGCGCGCAACCCCATCCGTGATCCCGCCCGGCGGGGCTGGTACCACCAGTCGAATCGGCTTGGTAGGCCAGTCTTCGGCATGCACGGGAGCCATCGCCATGGCGCCAAGAAAAAGGGCCGCAGAGACGGAACGCAGAGCTTTGGTAACGGTAAATGGCTTACGCATAGCGGTTCTCCTGATGGTGAAAGGGGAGAGGAAGAAGAAAACGAGAAGTCGTCAGATGACAAAAATCGACGAACCCGTCGTCTTGCGACCTTCCAGATCGCGATGCGCCTGAACCGCGTCTTCGAGTGCATAACGCTGATTGATTTCGATCTTGATGCGGCCAGCGGCTACATGCCCGAACAACTCATCGACCAACTCCTGCTTCTCCACCGGATCCGCGATGTAATCGGCAAGACCCGGGCGCGTGATGTAAGCCGAGCCCTTGCGCGCAAGAATGGCTGGATCGAACGGTGGAATCTTCCCGGAAGCCGTACCCACGCACACCAACAGACCACGGCGCTTGAGCGAATCCAGCGACGCCATGAAGGTATCCTTGCCCACGCTGTCGAACACCACGGAAACGCCCTTGCCATTGGTGATCTCACGCACCCGCTCGGCCACGTTTTCACGCGAGTAGTAAATGATGTGATCACAGCCATGGGCACGCGCCACCTCGGCCTTGGCTTCGGTAGAGACCGTGCCAATCACGTTCAGTCCCAGCAGCTTGGCCCACTGCGAAACAATCAGGCCCACTCCACCGGCCGCAGCGTGCAGCAAGATGGTTTCACCGCGCTGAAACGGATAGATCTTGCGGCACAGATACGCCGCAGACAGACCACGCATGGTCATCGCCGCAGCCTGCTCGCAACTGATCGCTTCAGGCAGCGTGATCAGCGGAGCCGCATCGATCAAACGCTCGGTGCAGTACGCCCCCAGGGTGTTGGTGAAGCCCGTGTAGGTCACGCGATCACCGGCCTTGATGTGCTCCACACCAGCGCCTACCGCCTGCACGATGCCCGAAGCTTCGTTGCCCAATCCGCTTGGCAGTGGCACGGGATAGATGCCGCTACGGAAGTAGGTATCGGCAAAATTCAGACCCACGGCGACGTGGCGCAAGCGCACCTGGCCCGGTCCTGGATCACCGACCTCGGCCGTTTCAAAGCGCATGACTTCGGGCGCACCGGTTTCGTGAAATTTGACAACTGTGTTCATGGATATGTCTCCGTTGAGGCGTTTGTTCGTGTGCGAGCAAGGCAAGAAGGCTGCGTTGCGCGGCGTTGTGCTGTGCTTCGCAGTGCTTGCCGGCTATGAGGCGCGATATGGCGTGGGTCTGAACGGCTCCCGCAGGCAGCTCATTCAGACGCGACAACCCAATAATGGGACGATGAGCCCACGGGTACTTGACGCATCACGCCATGGACTTGGCTTTTCGTGCCTATAGGGGTAATCCGCGGGGTGCCTGGCTCCGTGCCGCAATACCCCGAGCGTGCAGGCATCGTCAACCTCTGCTCGTCGCCCAACGAGCCAGTGACTGCATGGGCGTATTCAGCGGCCCCGCGACACTCGACCGACCT
>CALMCS010000447.1 GCA_937862875.1 uncultured Comamonadaceae bacterium | reverse complement strand
ACGTCTTTGAGCGCGTCGTCGAGGGCGGCCACTGCATCAATTCCCCCATCTCTAAGAGCGCGGGCCGAGTCCAGAGGTAGCAGCTGCATTTGTGACTCTCCAACTTCGTGGGAAAAATTTATAACTTTGACAGCCGCCTCAGGGCGGTGATGCGCCCTCAAGGAGCTTTTTCCTCTCGCGATCATTTGCTTTTTAGAATCACACCGCTGAGGGACTGATTCAAATCGCGAAATTCGACTGACGCAGCGTCACAGATTGCAGTGATTGTATCGAGCCCTAGTTTGGCATCGCCCCTGAGCAGATTGGCAAGTGCAGGTTCGGAAATAGCGAGCTTGACGGCCACATCGCTGCGACTCAAGCCTGCCTTCGAGATCAAGATCACGAGATCGGCAGCCACCTTTTCCTTCAGTAGATTGGCGCGGTGCGATTTACTTTCACCGATGGCCTTTATGCGCTTCAGAGAACTCATATTTCAGATCCTTACACGGTGAAGTGATTTTCCTGCAGCGCTGTCTGAGTCGGCTTGACCGCATCGGTATCGGAAGTCACTTCACGGTCACTGTGGGGACTTGGACGGTTGCTTGACCGTCATGCCCCGCACGCGAGCACCGCCTGCAACTCACTCCGCAAAAAATCCACCACCACCCGAACCCGCCGCGGCAGGTGTTCTCGGGACGCGTACAGCAGCCACACGGCGCTGTCGAAGTTGGTCGAGGTGGCCTCGTACTCAGGAAACAAATCAACCAGCCGCCCAGCCGCAATGTCGTCGTCCTGCAACCAATCGGCCAGCAACACAGGCCCCAAACCAGCCAGCGCGGCTTGATGCAGAGACAGCGCAGACTAAGCCACCATCCAGCCCTTGACCGGCACCACCTCCGTCTGAGTCGCGTCGCCACCCAGCGGCCGAAACGTCCATTCGCTCTGAAAACCGGGCAGGGCGATTCGCAGGCAGTCGCAATCGGCCAGATCGGTGGGAACACGCGGACGCCCGCAGCGCTCGATGTACGCCGGGCTCGCACAGACCCGGTAGCGCAGTCGGGCCAGGCGCACGCCCACGAGCGAGTCATCGACGGCCGGCCCCTGGCGCAGCGCGATATCGACCTGCTGCCCGATGAGGTCGACGTTCATGTCGCTGAACCGCAGATCCAATTGCAAGCCGGGGTAGAGCGCATGCAGACGGGGCAACAGCGGCATCACCAGGCGTTGGCCCAGAGCCAGGGAGGCCGTCAAGCGCACCACGCCGCGGACTTCCGCCGTGCTGCTGCGCAGATCTTCCGCCGCCGCGTCGAGCTGCTCCAGCAGCACGCTGACCTGCTCGTAGTACGCAGCGCCGGGTTGGGTCAGCGTCACCTTTCGTGTCGTTCGGTGCAGCAGTCGCGCGCCCAACTCGCTCTCGATGGCTGCCACCGCGCGAGTCGCCTGTGAGGTCGCCAAATCGAGGCGACGCGCGGCAGCGGCAAAGCTGCCTTGCCTTACCACTTCGACGAAGGTGCGCAGGTGTTGGGTGTCCATTTGCGTCGATTATTGCGTAAGTAGCAGCAATCCACTGCTGGCGCATGGCTGTGCAGCGCGGCGAATCGGTCGGACACTGAACGCCTCAACAATCTCCATCAGCCCTTTGCAACGAGGGCGACGCTCGATGAAACGCAGGGTTCTCTTCATGCTGGCTTCCATGCTGCTCACTACTTTTTTGGGAACCCCAGCGCTGGCCGAAGCGCGCAATACGCTGTTCATTCGCTGGGCGGAGTTGGAGGTCGACGCCGGGCAACTGGCTGCGTTTGAAGCCGCTGCGCGCGAGCATGTCGATGCCGCCATTCGGAGCGAGCCAGGCCTGCTGGCGCTGCACGTCACCCAAGAGGCCGAGCGGCCCACGCAGGTGCGTGTCTTCGAAATGTATGCCAACGAATCGGCCTATCAGGCACACCTCGCGTCGCCGCACTTCAAGCGCTTCGTGGCCGCCACGCAGGCAATGATCACGGCGCGCCAACTGTTCACCGCCATCCCCATTCGTGCTGATGGCAAGCCGCTGGGTGAGGGGGGCGCTTTTCCCCAAGTGCGCGTGGCCGACTTGCAGATCGATCCCGAGCGGATGGCCGAATACCGTGCTGCCGTGACCGAAGAGATCGATACGTCGATGAAGACCGAGCCCGGCGTGCGTGCGATCTATGCGATGGCGCTCGCATCCGATCCCGGCGCGCTGCGCTTCTTTGAAATCTACGCCGACGAGGCAGCCTACCAATCGCACATCGCATCGCCGCATTTCCGCAAATACGTCGAGGCCACCAAGGACCTCATCACGGCGCGCCGATTGACGCTGACGAAGCCCATCGTTTTGCAATCGAAGCCGATCGGTGCGACTCCCTGAACCCAAGTAGAGGAAAAGACTGAACATGAAACTGCTCAAACCATTGTTGATGGCCGCCATCGTCGGCGCCCTCTCGTTCACCGCGTCGGCACAGACTCCGCCGCCATCGAACTCGGCCATCTACGTAGCCGAGTTCGAGGTGACGGATATGGAGGGCATCAAGCCCTACAGCGCGAGCGTTGAATCGACCTTTGCACCGTTCGGCGGACGCTTCATCGTGCGCGGCGGGCGGCTCGTCTCGCAAGAGGGCGCCGCGACCAAGCGCATTGTGATGATCGAGTTCCCCAGCTTCGAGCAGGCACAGGCTTGGTACGACTCTGCGGCGTATACCGAGTTGCGCAAGATTCGGCATCGGACGGCGACGTCCAAGGTGTTCACGGTGGAAGAGCTGGCCCGTTGAATGAATCAATGAGTCAACGAATACGCGAGTGAGGATGTGGGTGTCTGCAATGGGCTGTCATAGATGTGTGATTACACTATTGATAAGTGCTACCCCATACGAAAGACCAACATGCGTCCATTGGAAGAACTCGTAGACCCACAAGACTCCGCCTTGCCACTCATCCACGAATGGATCGAAGAAGGCGATTTGCCCGTTCAAGTGCTGCCACCTTCAGCAGACCGCGATGCCGTTCTGCTGGGCCTTCAGGTCACCACGCGCTCACCGTTGGGCGCTATGGCGCATGACACGGGCGGCATCTTGGTCGATGGGGGCTGGCTGAGAATGCTGGGATCGGGTCACCCCCAACTCACACGCAACCTGAGCAGCTGGAACCATGAACGAGCCGACGGCTTTCTTCTGATCGCGGACGATGTCGTCGGTGGATTTTTTGCGATCAACGGCGGCGGGCTGGGAGACGATCAGGGCGCAATCTACTATTTCGCGCCGGACACGCTGGCTTGGGAATCGCTGGAAATTGGCCACTCCGACTTTATGCAGTGGGCCTTCACCGATCGCCTGCACGAGTTCTACCGTGCGTCTCGATGGGAGGGGTGGGAGGCGGATGTGGCGGCATTGAGCGGTGATGCCTGCTTCAGCTTCTTTCCCTTTCTTTTCACGAAGGAAGGGTCAACGCAAACGAGCTCGCGCAAGGTGGTGCCGGTGGCTGAGCAGTACGCGTTCAATCTGGCGGGTGGGGACGCGGGCAAGTAGTTGAACGCGTGATGCACCCGATCAAGGCCGCGACTGCTTACTCACCACCTTCTGAATTTCGGTGGCATCCGCCGTCAGTACCTCTCCATTCTTCG
>CALMCS010000446.1 GCA_937862875.1 uncultured Comamonadaceae bacterium | reverse complement strand
CGGCACCCACCTGGTCCATCTGCAGCCAGTCGCCCACGCGCAGCATGTCGTTGCCGCTGAGCTGCACGCCCGCGGTGAACGACAGAATCGTGTCCTTGAACACCAGCATCAGCACCGCCGACATGGCACCCAGACCCGAGAGTAGGATCAGCGGCGAGCGGTCGATCAACGCGCCAATCATGATCACGCCAACGATCAGAAACGTGATCAACTGGCCGAGCTGCACATAACTCTTGAGCGAGCGTGTGGACGGCGTCTTGACCAGCGCCTGCTCGTTGTGTTCCTGAATGGAATCGAGGATCGCCACGATCACCCGGCCAATCGCCAGCACCGTGCAGGCCACGGCGACGTTGTGAATGATGTTGGTGACGACCGGGCTCAAATGCGGAATCGTGTAGATGCCGGCTTGAAACACCAGGGAGGGAATGATCTGCGACACGCGGGTCAGCACGCGCTGGTGCAGCAGCGTCTGCAGCCATCCCGCCGGCAGGTTCTGCGAGAAGCGCGGAACGATTTTCAGCAGGACGACGCGGGCCACGAAACGCAGCAGATAGGCCAACACGGCGAGACCCAGCAAGCCAATGGCGGCTTGCATCCACGGGTCGAGGTGGCTGATGGTGTCGAAAATTTCAGAGGGCACGGGTTCTCACTCCTTCTTGTGGAACTGGAGGTGTGAAGAAGGTCCGGCCCGATGAGGGGTGGGCCGAACGCGGAGGTGGCGGCAGCGGCGAAATGGCAATGCACCGGTTGAAAAACCAGTGCCCATTCGCAAACTCTCTATCAAATTGAGAGCGGCCGTCCCTTAAAGGGAGAGGCAAGGCATTGAATTAGTTCCCTATTTTCGCATTTCAGGGATTCCCCTTGCGGTGAGGCAGGCAGTACAAGGCCGCTCGCGCGCGTGCGGTAGATCGGTACCAAAAGCAGGGGATCAGGTGAAACGC
Organism: uncultured Comamonadaceae bacterium; assembly: GCA_937862875.1. Lineage (GTDB taxonomy): Bacteria > Pseudomonadota > Gammaproteobacteria > Burkholderiales > Burkholderiaceae_C > Diaphorobacter_A. The sequence goes on along the minus strand of CALMCS010000446.1, from coordinate 1,676 downwards.
CTACAATCTTCGACCATTCGGCCCACGCTCTTTCTCGTTGCATTGGCAATCGCAGAAGGACCGCATCAGGTTCAGTGTGTGCAGGCCGCTTTCACTCCAGAACAGTTCCATGCAAGACAAATACAACCACGCAGAGGTGGAGCGCGCCGCGCAAAGCCACTGGACCAGCAACGACGCTTACCGCGTGACCGAAGACGCCAGCAAGCAAAAGTTCTACGCCTGCTCGATGCTGCCGTACCCCAGCGGCAAGCTGCACATGGGTCACGTGCGCAACTACACCATCAACGACATGCTCACGCGCCAGCTGCGCATGAAGGGCTTCAACGTCCTCATGCCCATGGGCTGGGATGCGTTTGGTCTGCCGGCCGAAAACGCCGCACTCAAGAACAAGGTGCCTCCGGCCAAGTGGACGTACGAGAACATCGCGTACATGAAGAAGCAGATGCAGGCCATGGGTCTGGCCATCGACTGGAGCCGCGAAGTCGCCACCTGCGATCCTGAGTACTACAAATGGAACCAGTGGCTGTTCCTGAAGATGCTCGACAAGGGCATCGCCTATCGCAAGACCCAGGTGGTCAATTGGGACCCGGTGGATCAAACCGTGCTGGCCAACGAGCAGGTGATCGACGGCCGCGGCTGGCGCACCGGCGCGCTGGTGGAAAAGCGCGAGATTCCTGGCTACTACCTGGGCATCACCGCCTACGCGCAGGAGCTGCTCGACCACGTGCAGATGGGCAACGACAAGGCGACCCTCACCGGCTGGCCCGACAAGGTTCGCCTGATGCAGGAGAACTGGATCGGCAAGTCGTCGGGCGTGCGCTTTGCGTTCCCACACGACATCAAGGGCGCCGACGGTCAGCTGATTCAAGACGGCAAGATGTACGTCTTCACCACGCGCGCCGACACCATCATGGGTGTGACGTTCTGCGCGGTCGCTCCCGAGCATCCACTGGCCACCCTGGCCGGCGCGGGCGATGCCAAGATTGCCGCGTTCATCGAAGAATGCAAGAAGGGCGGCACGACCGAAGCCGAACTCGCCGTCCGTGAAAAGGAAGGCGTGCCCACCGGCCTGTTCGTGACCCACCCGATCACCGGCGCGCAAGTGCCCGTCTGGATCGGCAACTACGTGCTGATGAGCTACGGCGACGGCGCCGTGATGGGCGTGCCCGCACACGACGAACGCGACTTCGCATTCGCCAACAAGTACGCACTGCCGATCAAGCAGGTCGTGCAGGTCGCCGGCGAAGCCGCCTACGACGACAAGCAATGGCACGACTGGTATGGCGACAAGGAGCGCGGCGTACTGATCGACTCCGGCGACTTCACCGGCCTGAACCACAAAGACGCCGTGTCCGCGATCGCCACGCTGCTCGAAGGCAAGGGCCTGGGCGAGCTCAAGACCACCTGGCGTCTGCGCGACTGGGGCGTGAGCCGCCAGCGCTACTGGGGCACCCCGATCCCGATCATCCATTGCGAAGATTGCGGCGCACAACCCGTGCCGGAAAAAGACCTGCCCGTGGTCTTGCCGCAGGACCTCGTGCCCGATGGTTCCGGCAATCCGCTGATCAAGAGCGAAGCCTTCCACGCCGGCGTGGTCTGCCCCTGCTGCGGCAAGCCCGCCCGCCGCGAGACCGACACGATGGACACGTTCGTCGATTCGTCGTGGTACTTCATGC
>CALMCS010000445.1 GCA_937862875.1 uncultured Comamonadaceae bacterium | reverse complement strand
CCGCCATCGGCGCATTGCTGCGCCTGGAGCAATTGATTCTCGAAGTGGCGGTGAATCCGCCTCGTGCGCTGATCGCCGAAGCGGTCAATGTGGTGATCCACATCGCCGGGCGCGGGCGCAAGCGCCGCATCGAGAGCATCGCCCACGTCGTCGGCTTGGACGGCGTGGGCTACCACCTGGCGGATGCGATGGAGACGCCGTTTCCTGAGCTGCCATCGCAGTCCGACCTTTCTTCCCTGTCCCTCAATCACCCTGGAAAACTTCCATGACGCACGTTCCTGCTTTCCGTCTTTCCGTAAATCCGCTTCCCCGGCCCGCACGGCTGGATGGCCTTACTCGCCCGGCGATGCAGGGCATGCTGCTCGCGGCGCTGATGCTGCTGCTTGCTGGTACTGCGCAGGCCGCTGGCTCCAGCATGCCCTGGGAAGCGCCGCTGCAATCCATCTTGGAGTCAATCCAGGGGCCAGTGGCTCGGATCGTCGCGGTCATCATCATCATCGCCACGGGTCTCGCGCTCGCCTTCGGTGATACCAGCGGAGGCTTTCGCAAGCTGATCCAGATCGTGTTCGGTCTGTCCATCGCGTTCGCGGCGTCGAGCTTCTTCCTGTCGTTCTTCAGCTTCTCCGGTGGGGCCGTCGTATGAGCAGCCCGGATACCTTCGCGGCCGGCTTCGAGGTGCCCCTGCATCGCTCGCTCACCGAACTGATCCTGCTGGGCGGTGCACCGCGCACCGTGGCCATTGCCAACGGCACGCTGGCCGCCGCCGTGGGCTTGGGCCTGCAACTGTGGATTCCGGGCGTGGTGCTCTGGATCGTCGGCCATTCGCTGGCGGTATGGGGTGCGCGCGTCGATCCGCAGTTCATGCAGGTCTTTGCGCGGCACATCAAGCACCGCTCACTGCTGGACGTGTGAGGGGAATGCCATGCTGAACCTCGCCGAGTACCGTCAGCGGCCCGCACTGCTCGCCGACTGGCTCCCTTGGGCCGGCCTGGTGGCGCCGGGCGTCGTCTTGAACAAGGACGGCAGTTTCCAGCGCACAGCCCGGTTTCGGGGGCCGGACCTCGACAGCGCGACGCAGGGCGAGCTGATCGCCACATCGGCGCGCTTGAACAACGCACTGCGCCGCTTGGGATCGGGCTGGGCACTGTTCATCGAAGCCGAACGCCGGCCCGCCGCCAACTATCCACACTCGGACTTCCCCGAGCCACTGTCCTGGCTGGTGGACGAGGAACGCCGAGCCACCTTCGAGGACTCGGGCAACCACTTCGAGAGCGGCTATCACCTGACGCTGGTGTACCTCCCTCCGGAAGAATCACGCGCCCGCGCGGCGGGGATGCTGTACGAGAACCGGCCCACCGAGGGCGTGGACTGGCGCGAGCGCCTGACCGCATTTGCGGCGGAGACGGATCGCGTCTTCGACCTGCTCGATGGCGTGATGCCGGAAATTGCGTGGCTGGACGACAGCCAGACGCTGACCTACCTGCATTCGACCATCTCCACACGGCGGTATCGCGTGGCGGTGCCCGAGGTGCCGTTTCACATTGACGCGCTGCTGACGGATTCCGCGCTCATTGGTGGTCTGGCGCCGATGCTGGGCGATGCCCATCTGCGCGTGGCGACGGTGCGGGGTTTTCCGACCTCGACCTGGCCGGGGATTCTGGACGACCTCAACCGCCTCGGCTTTGGCTACCGCTGGTCAACCCGGTTCCTCTGCATGGATAAAGCCGATGCGGAACGGGAACTCTCGCGCCTGCGCCGCCAGTGGTTTGCCAAGCGCAAGAACGTCATCGCGCTACTGCGCGAAACCATCTTCCAGCAGGAAAGCCCGCTGGTCGATACCGACGCCAGCAACAAGTCCGCCGATGCCGATGCAGCGTTGCAGGAACTGGGCAGCGACCAGGTGGCCTTTGGCTATGTCACCGCGACGGTGACGGTGCTCGATGCCGACCCGGCGAAGGCCGACGAGAAGATGCGTATGGTGGAGCGCGCCATCCAAGGGCGCGGGTTCGTGACGATCCCCGAAACGCTCAACGCCGTGGATGCGTGGCTGTCCTCGATCCCTGGCAACGCCTACGCCAATGTGCGCCAGCCCATCGTCTCGACGCTGAACCTGGCGCACATGATGCCGGTGTCGGCGGTATGGGCCGGGCCGGAGAAGAACGACCACCTCGACGGCCCGCCGCTGATCGTCACGCGCACCGATGGCGCCACGCCGTTCCGGCTGGTGACGCACATCGGCGACGTGGGCCACACGCTGGTCGCGGGGCCGACCGGCATGGGCAAGTCGGTCTTGCTCGCCACGCTGGCGATGCAGTTCCGCCGCTACCCCGGCTCGCGCATCTTCGCGTTCGACATGGGGCGCTCGATGCGCGCCACCATCCTCGGGCTGGGTGGCGAGCACTACGACCTGGGCATGGATGGCGAGATCGCTTTCCAGCCGCTCGCGCGCATCGACCGAGAAGGCTACCGCACCTGGGCGGCTGAATGGATCGAAGGCCGACTGCTGCACGAGGGTGTGGCGGTCGGCCCCGACGAGAAAGCGGCTATCTGGTCGGCACTCGGTAGTCTTGCCGGGGCGCCCGTGGAGCAGCGCACGATGACGGGGCTGTCCGTTCTGCTGCAATCGAACGCGCTGCGCCAGGCGCTCGCGCCCTATGTGCTCGGCGGTGCCCACGGCAAGCTGCTGGACGCGGATTTGGATCGCCTGGGTTCCGGCTCCGTGCAGTGCTTCGAGATGGAGGAGCTGATGCACAGTAAGGCCGCCGTCATGGCCGTGCTGGGCTATCTGTTCGCGCGCTTTGATGAACGCTTTGACGGTGCTCCCACGCTGCTGATCCTCGATGAAGCCTGGCTGTTCCTCGATGACCCGGTGTTTGCGGCGCGCATCCGCCAGTGGCTCAAGACGCTGCGCAAGAAGAACGTCAGCGTCATCTTCGCCACGCAGAGCCTGGCGGACATCAAGGATTCGAGCATCGCACCGGCCATCATCGAAAGCTGCGCCAGCCGCATCTTCCTGCCGAACCCGCAGGCGACCGAGCCGCAAATTCGTACGATCTATGAGGGCTTCGGCCTCAACAGCCGCCAGATCGAGATCGTGGCGACGGCAGTCCCGAAGCGCGACTATTACTACCAATCCCGTCTCGGCAATCGCCTGTTCGACCTCGACCTGGGGCCGGCCACCCTGGCCTTCGCGGGTGCATCGACGCCGCAGGACCAGCGCGACATGGACGCGGCACTCGCAGCGGCTTCTTCCACGTCCTCCGCATTCGCAGCCGCCTGGCTGCGCCATCGCGGCCTGCATTGGGCCGCTGACCTGTTGCCCTCGTTTCCGGCCCCCCACCCATAGGAGAATCCATCATGAAAAAGCGTCTTATCACCGCTGTCGTCGCGACCATGCTTTGCGCTGCGACCACTGTCCATGCGCAAAGGGTCGTGATTGATCCCACCAACCTCGTGCAGAACACGCTGACGGCCATTCGCACGTTGGAGCAGATCAACAACCAGATCCAGCAGCTCCAGAACGAGGCGCGGATGCTGACGAACCAAGCCCGGAACCTGGCGAGCCTGCCGTTCAATGTAGTGAGCCGACTGCGCAGCAATCTGGCGACCACGCAGCGGCTGATCGCTCGGGCCAAAGGCATGGCCTACGACGTGGCGCGCATGGATCAGGATTTCCAGCGGCTGTATCCCGAGCAGTACGCCGCCACGGTGAGTGGCGATCAGATGTACCGCGATACGCAAGAGCGCTGGAAGAACACGCTCAACGGCCTACAGACCACCATGCAGATGCAGGCCCAGGCATCGCAGAACCTGAGCGATGACGAGGGTGTGCTGGCCGACCTCGTGGGCAAGAGCCAGTCGGCCGAGGGTGCGCTGCAGGCCATGCAAGCCATGAACCAGTTGCTGGCCCTGCAGGCCAAGCAGTCCATCCAGACCCAGCGGCTGCAGATCACGCAGGATCGGGCGGCCTCGCTAGAGCTGGCGCGGCAGGCCGCAGCGGTGGAGCGCGGGCGTGAGGTGACTCGGCGTTTCCTGGGAACGGGCACGCCGTACACGCCGCAGACCGTCCATTTCTACGGCAACTGACGGGCGCGGCCATGAACGATGTATCGGTCATCGACCGCTTCCTCGACGTTTTCTCACGCTACATCGACTCGGGCTTCGGGCTTCTGCAGGGAGAGGTGGCGTTCCTCACGGCCACGCTGATCGTCATTGACATGACGTTGGCGGGACTGCTCTGGGCCATGAGCCATGCCACCGGCCAGGGCGAAGACGTGATCGCCAAGCTGATCCGCAAGGTGCT
>CALMCS010000444.1 GCA_937862875.1 uncultured Comamonadaceae bacterium | reverse complement strand
GCCGGCTACCGCCTAACCGCCCAACCCCCAGCCCTGATGCAGGCTTGAGTGGGTTCTCTTGGGTTGTGCTTGAACGGGCTTTGTGACGAACTGGTTTTCTTTGCTTCGTTTCAGAGTCTTCGTTTGGAGATGACGATATAGGGCGCCATGCGTTGTTGCGATGCCTTGCCGTACCGAGGTACTGTCTGCGTCATCGACGCCTAGCCTGGCACCCTATCTCGTCATTCGGGGTCTTGGCTCCTGGGCTCAGCTCACTGCCCGGGTGGTGTTTGGAAGCCAAATACCAGTTTCCGTGCATCTTTTTGGTTGCGTTGCTTGCTGTCAACTGCATTGCCATTGGCCCATGAATACCCCCAATCTCGTTGCCTTTTCGGGGGCAAGGGCTTGGGCGTATAACGGCTGAATTCTTTGAACCGTGGCACGAACATGCCACCACCTTCGCTGCATCATGCTTTGGCGTTTTATATTTTTTGTCGTTTTCCAATCCGCAGGCGGTGCCTTGGGTTGGTGGCAGGGTGGTCTTTGGGGCGTCGCGATTGGCGTGGGTGCTGCGACGTGGCTCTGGTTTTTCTGGGATTTGTGGCGCGGCAGTCGTGTGCTGAGGTGGCTTCGGCACGGTGATCTCGGGTTGGCTCCGCAACTGTATGGAATGTGGGGCGAGGCGGCGGATCGGGCGCGGCGCTTGATTCGCCAGGGCCACCTGGAGACGAAGGCCAGCGACGAGCGGCTTCACGACATTTTGGCGGCGCTGCAGGCTTCGCCCAACGGCGTGGTGCTGTTGGACGAGGAGGGCCGCATCGAGTGGTGCAATCAGACGGCGGAAGGCCACTTCGGTTTCGATGTGGAACGCGATCTGATGCAGTCCATCGGCAATCTGGTGCGCGACCCCGACTTCACCGCCTATTACGCGGCCCAGGAGTTCTCGCGGCCGGTGGCGCTGCAGGGACGATCCAGCAAGCCTTCGCGGCCCGTGCGCATTTCTGTGCAACTGCATCCCTATGGCGACGGGCGCAAGCTGCTGCTGTCCCAGGACATCACCGCGCTGGAGCAGGCCGAGGCCATGCGGCGCGACTTTGTGGCCAATGTGTCGCATGAGATTCGCACGCCCCTCACGGTGCTCACCGGTTTTGTCGAAACCCTGCAGACGCTGCCCTTGAATGAAGACGAGCGCTTTCGCTATCTCGGCATGATGTCGCAGCAGGCGGCGCGCATGCAGAGCGTGGTGCAGGACTTGCTCACGCTGTCGCGCCTCGAAGGCAGCCCGCTGCCGGGCATGAGCGAGTGGATTCCGGTGGAGGCCTTGCTGCGCCGCTGCGAGGACGAGGCGCGGGGCCTGTCCTCGACCTTGACCGTGAATCAGAAAAAGCACCACGAGATCAGCTTTCCCGCGCTGGAGTCTGCGCGCGCCGCCGGCCATCTCGCCGGGGTGAATGCGGAGCTGCAGAGCGCGTTGTCCAATCTGGTGAACAACGCGGTGCGCTACACGCCTGCCGGTGGCGCGATCAAGGTGAACTGGGAGCTACTGGACAACGGCAGTGCGCGTTTCTCGGTGTCGGATACGGGTACGGGCATCGAGCCCGAGCATTTGCCGCGCCTGACCGAGCGCTTCTACCGCGTCGACCGCAGCCGCTCCCGCGAGACGGGCGGCACGGGCTTGGGGCTGGCCATCGTCAAACATGCGGTGCAGCGCCACGGTGCAACCCTGCAAATCACGAGCGTGGTGGGCAAGGGTTCGACGTTTGCGGTGGTGTTTCCGGCCAGCAGAGTGCGCGTCAAGGCAGCGGCGGCGCTGCGCTCGAACGATGAGGTCAAGAAGAGCGTTGCAGGTCTTTCGAACGCTTCAATGATCGAGCCAGCAGAGCACTGAAAATCAGCGCGGTGACGGCCAACGCCGCCGCGCTGCAGGCCCAGAAGGGCGCGGGCGAGTGGATCGGGCCGAAGCCGCCCAGGCCTTGATAGGCCAGCAGATAGCCACCGAACAGACCGCCGCCCCACAGCATCAGGCCATAGACGACGAACGGCACGAAGGTGATGCGATAACTGCGCAGCACAAAGATGCAGAAGGTCTGAATCGAGTCCGGCAAATGGTAGGCCGCCACCCAGATCAGCAAGGTGCTTGTGAGCGCCACCACCTGTGCGTTGGTGGAGTAGAGCGCGGCGATCTGGTTCTTGGTGAGAAGCAGGGTGATGGACAGGAGCAGGCCCATGCCGGCGGTCATCTGGAAACCCTTGATGGCCACCGAGCGCGCCGCCATCTCATCGCCGGCGCCACGCCAATAACTCACCCGGGCGCTGGTCGCAATCGCGAGGGACAGCGGCACCATGTACAGCACCGCCGCCATGTTCGCCAGAATCTGGTGGGCCGCGGTCGCGAGCGTGCCTTGGCGTGCGACGAACAGCGCCATCAGCGTGAACGATGTCACTTCCACCAGAATCGACAACCCGGCGGGTACGCCCAGGCGCAAAAACTTGCCGAGTTGTTCAAAGTCCGGCGGCTCCATCGGCTTCCAGAGCGCGAGTGGCTCATACATGCGCTGCGAGCGCAGCATGTACAGGCCGCAGAGGAACAGCGCCAGATTCACGGCCAGCGTCGCCCACGCACAGCCGGCCGCGCCCTGGGCTTCGAGGCCCGCGCCGCCGAAGGTGAACCAGATCGACAGTGGAATCTTGAGCGCCAGCGACGCCACCTGCAGCCACGTCACCAATTGCGGGTGACCGAGCGACTGGTTCAGCGTGCTGTAGATGCGGAACAGCAGCGCCGGAGGAAGCGCAAAGGCGAGGATGTGCAGATAGCTGCGCACGTCGGCGCGCAACTCGGTGGGCACGTCGGTCCAGCGCAGAATGGCATCGGGCGAGAGCAGGATGAACATGCCGATCACGCCCGCGGCCAGGCACAGGTACAGCGACTGCCGCACGCTGACGCCCAGTTGGGTCGAGTGCGCCGCGCCGCGTTGCTCGGCCCAGATGGGGAGCAGGGCCTGCAGAATGCCCATCAGCGCGACATAGACGCTAATGTAGACGGCCGATCCGATCGAGAGTGCGGCCAGCGCTTGCTCGGAGTAGCGGCCGGCGACGACGGTGTCGGTCACGCCGAAGGCCATGATCGCCAACTGCCCAGCCAGCACCGTGGTTGCGTGCCGCAAGATGGTCGAGCGCTCGGACATCAGGGCTTGCGCTTGCGCAGCACAACCAGTTGATCGTTCTTGTCAGTGGGTCGTGTGACCGTACCGACTTGCTCCCACAGTTCCTTGTCCCAGACCTCGCTGATGGTCGGAATGGTGGCGGCGTCCGCGACGATCCACTCGCAATGGTCGGCATTGCGCGAGATGACCATCTGCACGTTGCCGTAATAGGTGATGGCGGCAATCTGCGCGCGGCTCAAACCATAGCCGCCAACGCAACCGGTCTTGTCGGTAATGAGGGCCACGACGGGCTGGATTTGCGGGGCCATGCTGCGTCCGTAGTTGAGCATGGGCAGCCAGATCGTCATCAGCAGAATCCAGCCAAGCGTGGCACCACTGGCGGGCAGAATCAGGCTTTTCCAGAGCGCATTGCGGTTGCGCGAGGCACGCCACCAGACCAGGGCGCACCAGGCCACGGTGGCGGCAGCGCCAAACACGAAGGCGAGCAGCGAGAAGCTGGGGATGTAGTCGGGCGCCAGGCGTGCGACGTTGGCGGCGGGCTTGGGTGGGAAGCCGGTCTGCACCGAGATCCAGACCACCCAGATGGTGATCGCCGAGATGCTGAAGAAGATCAGCGTGAACCAGTCGATCAGCGCGCCGAAGCTGCGCTTCAGGGTCGGCAGGGCAAAGGCGGCGAGGGCGGCCAGCGCGGGCAAGCCCAGCAGCAGGGCGCGATCGGAGGGGCGCGAGGTGGTCATCGCGGCAATCGCCACGGCCCAGAACCACAGCGGCAGCAGCAGATGCCGATTCCAGGCCGAGGTGAAAATCTGATGGCGCCAGCGCCAGACGGTCCACATCGCCAGCGGCCATGCCGGCCAGCAGAACCAGAGAATCAGGCGGAAGTAACTTTGGAATTCCTTGAGGCCGCCCGGTGCCACGGCGCTCCAGCGCCACAGGCCCAGCGCCCAGGCCACCGCCGCAGCGATGACCGTGGCCACGAGCAGGATGAGGCCGCTTTCCACGCGTTTGTGGGGCGATGCGAGACCCGAGCGCGAGACGATCAGCGCGCTTCCGAGGCCCAGCAGGACCGAGACCGTGGGCGCGCCGCTCAGGGACAGCCCCAACAAGCCGAGCAGCGCAAAGCTCGCAGACAGGTTTCTGCGATGGGGAATCGAGGCGGCCGCGAAAAACACCAGCGCGGTACAGCACAGCTGCGTGAGGTAGCCGGTGGTTTCGTGCGAGAGCTGCGCCAGACCCAGGCTGGCGATCAGCGCCAGCAGGCCGGCGTCACCCATGGCACGGGCGTAGTCCAGTGGGTAGGCCTCGCCGCCA
>CALMCS010000443.1 GCA_937862875.1 uncultured Comamonadaceae bacterium | reverse complement strand
TTTCCGCCCCTCAAACACATCAAGGGGCGGAAATCGGCGACTCAGACAGATGGGTTGAGGCTTGATTGTTTACTTGGCGCCAGGCACAGTGCCTTCGATGCCGTTCACGTAGAAGTTGATGCCGCGCAGGAACGCGTCATCCGCCACGGTGCCAGCGGCCAGGACTTCCTTGCCGCTGTTGTCCTTGATCGGGCCGGTCCACACGGCAAAGCTGCCGTCCTTCAAACCTGCACGGGCCTTTTCAACCTTGTCCTTGGTTTCCTGCGGAACGTCGTCGGCGATCTTCTTCAGGTCGATCGCGCCTTCCTTGACACCCCACCAGAAGTTGCCGGTCTGCCACTTGCCGTCGAGCTTGTCGGTCACCACCTTGGTGTAGTACGGAGTCCAGTCGATCACGGCCGAGCCCAGATGCGCCTTGGGAGCAAACGCGCTCATGTCGCCATCCTTGCCGAAGGCACGCACGCCGCGCTCTTCAGCCGTCTTCAGAACGGCTGGCGAGTTGGTGTTCTGGTACATGACGTCGACACCGCCGTTGATCAGGCTGGTGGCGGCTTCGGATTCCTTTGGAGGAGCGAACCACTCGTTCACCCAGACCACCTTGGCCTTGATCGATGGGTCCACGCTTTGTGCGCCGAGCACGAAGCTGTTGATGTTGCGGACCACTTCAGGGATTGGCACGGAAGCCACCACACCGATGGTCTTGGTCTTGGTCATCGCACCCGCGACGACGCCTGCCAGGTACGCGCCTTCGAAGGTCTTGGTGTCGTACACCGCGACGTTGTCGGCGGTCTTGTAGCCGGTGGCGTGTTCAAAGTTCACGTCCTTCAGATCGGCGGCGACCTTCTGCACGAATTCCTGGTAACCGAAGCTGGTCGCGAAGACCAGCTTGTTGCCCTGACCGACCATGTCGCGCATCACGCGTTCTGCGTCGGCGCTTTCAGGCACGCTTTCGACCATCGAGGTTTCGATCTTGTCGCCAAACTTTTCCTGGATCGCCTTGCGGCCCAGCTCGTGCTGGAACGTCCAGCCACCGTCGCCGATGGGGCTCACGTACATGAAGCCGATCTTCAGCTTGTCGGCCGCAGGGGCAGCTGCAGCTGCAGCGGGTGCGGGCGCAGGCGCCGGTGCTTCTTCTTTTTTACCGCATGCGGTCAGCGCCGCGACGGAAACTGCGGACAGGCCGATCATCTTGATCAGTGTGCGCTTGCTGAATTTGCTCATTACTCAATCCTCTAATTTCAAGACTTCAAAAAATAATCGATCGTGTCCGGCTCGGTTGTACTTGTGTGCTTATGAGCCCGGATAGAACGGCTTGCCCAGCGACGCGGGCATGTTGGCGCGAATCCATGTGGGGTTTCGCGAGATCAGCACCAGCACCACGATCGTTGCCAGATACGGCAACATCGACAGCACCTGGCTTGGCACCTGCACGCCCGTGGCCTGCAAGTGGAACTGCAACATCGTCACGCCGCCAAACAGGTACGCGCCGAGCAGAATGCGGGCGGGACGCCAGGTGGCAAAGGTGGTGAGTGCCAAGGCAATCCAGCCGCGACCGGAGACCATGCCCTCGACCCACAGCGGGGTGTAGACGGTCGAGACATACGCGCCCGCCAGACCGCACATGGCACCACCGAACATCACCGCCATCAGGCGAATGCGGCGCACCGGATAGCCGAGCGCGTGCGCAGAGCTGGGCGACTCGCCCACCGCGCGCAGCACCAGACCGGCGCGGGTGCGGTACAGGAACCAGATCATCACGCCCGCAATCACGACCGTGAGATAGACCAGTGGGTGCAGCGTGAACAGCGCGGGGCCGAACACGGGCAGATCCGCCAGACCGGGGATCGCGTACTTTGGCAGTTCGGGCAGGCGTGCCTGCACGTAGTTCAAGCCGATGAACGCCGAAAAACCGGTGCCGAACAAGGCGAGCGCCAGGCCCGTCGCGTACTGATTGGTGTTCAGCCAGATCACCAGCACGCCGAACAGGCCCGCCAGAATCGCGCCGGTGGCCATGCCTGCGGCAAAGCCGATCCAGGTGCTGCCGGTGTGCACCACGGTCGCAAAACCGGCGATCGCGGCGCACAGCATCATGCCTTCTGCGCCCAGATTCACGATGCCGGATTTTTCGTTGATCAACAGCCCCATCGCCGCCAGCGCGAGCACGGTGCCGGCGCTGAGGGTGGAGCCCAAAAGCAATGCGTACGATTCCATTACAGGCCTCCCTTTGCAACCGCCGCGGCAGGCCGACGGGAAACCCAGCGAACTCGATAGGCGACCAAAGTGTCGCAGGCGAGCAGCGTGAACAACAACAGACCCTGGAACACGCCGGTCAGCGCCTTGGGCAGGCCGAGACGCGATTGCGCCAGCTCACCGCCGATGTAGAACATGCTCATGAGAATCGCCGAAAAGACCATGCCCACCGGGTGCAAGCGCCCGACGAACGCCACGATGATCGCGGCAAAACCGTAGCCCGCAGGCACGTATGGTGTGAGCTGACCCAGCGGGCCGGCCACTTCGAGCGCACCCGCCAGACCGGCGGTGGCACCCGAAATCAGCAGCGCAGTCCACAGCGCCTTGCGTGACGAAAAGCCCGCGTAGCGCGCAGCCGCAGGCGCAATACCGCCTACTTGCAGCGCAAAACCGGCGCGTGTGCGGAACAGGAAAATCCACAGCACGCCCGCACCGATCAGCGCGATGATCACGCCGATGTTCATGCGCATGCCCTGCACCAGTTTGGGGATCTGCGTGACGCGTTCAAACGCCTTGGTCTGCGGAAAGTTGTAACCCATCGGGTCTTTCCACGGGCCGTAGACGAGATAGCCCAGCAGCAGAATCGCCACGTAGACCAGCATCAGACTGACCAGAATTTCATTGGCGTTGAAGCGGTCTCGCAGCAACGCGACGATGCCCGCCCAGACCATGCCGCCCAGCATTCCGGCAACCAGAATGGCCGGAACAATCCACGGGCCGGTCGCCTTGTCGGCCAGCAAGGCCATGCCGCCGGCAGCCACCGCACCGATCACGAATTGGCCTTCGGCACCGATGTTCCAGACGTTGGAGCGAAAGCACACGGCCAGCCCCAGCGCGATCAGCAGCAGCGGCGTGGCCTTCATCGTGAGCTCACCCAGCGCGTAGCCGGACTTGATGGGCTCCCAGAAGAAGGCCTGCAGGCCGCGCACCGGGTCCTTGCCCAGCAGCGCGAACAGGCACACGCCGATCACCACGGTGATCAGCAGCGCCAGAATCGGCGACGCGTAAGTCCAGACCTTGGAGGGTTGAGGACGTTGTTCAAGCTTGAGCATGCTGCACCCCTTCGCCTTGCGCTTTCGAGGCTGCTGGGCCATCCCACAAACCGCTCATCCATTCACCCACCAACTGCACGGTGGCGTCTTCACGTGCCACCGATGGCGACAACCGCCCCTTGGCCACCACGTGCAGGCGGTCGCATATTTCGAACAATTCGTCCAACTCCTCGCTGAGCACCAGAACGGCGCAACCAGCGTCTCGCAATTTCAGGATCTCGCCGTGGATCTGGGCCGCGGCCCCCACGTCAACGCCCCAGGTGGGCTGCGAGATGATCAGCAAACTCGGCTGCGCATCGATCTCGCGGCCGACGATGAATTTCTGCAGATTGCCGCCCGACAGCGACTGCGCGGCCGCGTTCGGCCCGCCCGCCTTGACGTTGAAGCGCGCGATGATGTCGCGCGCCTGCGCCTGCAGTCGACCCATGTGAATCCAGCCGCCCTTGCCCACCGCCGTCTTGCGTGTGAGCAGCAGGTTGTGTGCGAGGCTCATGCTCGGCACGGCACCGCGACCGAGTCGCTCTTCCGGCACAAAGTGCAGGCCCAGCGCGCGTCGGCGGCTCGGACCCATGCGGCCGGCATCCTTGCCGGAGACCTGAATCATCTCTGGCGAGGCGCGGGTGTCTTCGCCCGAGAGCGCATACAGCAGCTCGCGCTGGCCATTGCCGGACACGCCGGCAATCCCCACCACTTCGCCTTCGCGCACCTGCAGATCGATGCCGGCCAGATCGACGCCGAACGGATCTTGGCGCGGCAGGCTCAGGTGGCTGACCTTCAAAACGGCCGGGCCCAACGTGGTCGGGCGGTGCTCGAGCTTGGGCGGCTCGGAGCCAATCATCATGCGGGACAGCGAGGCGTTGGTTTCCTGCGAAGGATTGCAGACGCCGGTCACCATACCGCCGCGCAGCACGGTACAGGCCGTGCACAGCGAGCGAATTTCATGCAGCTTGTGGCTGATATAGAGAATCGAGCAGCCTTCGGAGGCCAGGCGGCGCAGCACCACGAACAGCTTTTCCACCGCTTGCGGGGTCAGCACCGAGGTCGGCTCGTCCAGAATCAGCACGCGCGGATGGGTCAGCAAGGCGCGGATGATTTCCACGCGCTGCATCTCGCCCACCGACAGGGTGTGGACCGGGCGATGCGGATCGACTTCGAGACCATAGTCCTGAGCCACCGCCTGCACCTGCTTGATCACTTCGGCCAGCGGAATGCTCTTGTCCAGCCCCAGCCAGACGTTTTCGCCCACGGTCAGGGTGTCGAACAGGCTGAAATGCTGGAACACCATGGCGATGCCCAACTGGCGCGCTTCCTGCGGATTGCGGATTTGTACCGGTTTTCCGTCCACCAGGATGCTGCCCTCATCGGGTTTCACAGCGCCATAGATGATCTTCATCAGCGTGGACTTGCCAGCGCCGTTCTCGCCCAAAATGGCGTGGACTTCTCCGGGCATCACTGTGAGTGATACCCCGTTATTGGCAACGACAGCTGGGTATCGTTTGGTTATACCCGTCAGCTGCAATCGCGGGACCGCTGATGGGGAAAAATTCTGGTCGGAGAAAGTCATGCGCAGGATTGTCTCTTAGTTGTTAATGCTTACGTTTCAAAACAGGCATTCAAATCATTCTGCGCTTGCGCCCTCCGCTACGCTTTTCGCAGTGATTCCGCGATATTGCGGACGCTGCTTCGCAGCCAGATGGCCGCTGCCGAATGGTGAGAACGCGAATGCCACAGTTGGTAATAGTTGAGTGGCTGGAACTCCAGCGGACAGGGCAGCACGGTGACCGGCAGCCGCCCGACGAAGCGCTGGCAGAACTGCTGGCCGGTGGTCAACACCAGCAAACTTGATGCCACCATGTCGGGAATCAGGCTGAAATGCGCGCATCGCGCTGCGATGTTGCGGGTCAGGCCCATTTCGTCCAATTGAATGTCGATCACGCCCTTGGCGCCCGGAAACGTCGGGGTCGGCGCGATGTGCTCGGCCGCCAGCCAGCCGTCGACGTCCCAGCCGCGGCGCACCACCGGGTGGTCGTTCGAGACCATGCAGACCACCTCGTCCGAAAACAAACGTCCCAGATGCAGGTCGTCGGGCGGCTTGGGCCAGTTGGCGATCACCAGATCGACATCACCCTGAGCGAGATGCGCCTCATAGTGGACATCGGCGGACAGCGGCAGCACCTCGATGGGGCACAGCGGGGCTTCGGATTTGATGTGTGCCACCAAACGGGGCAGAAACAGCGGGTCGAGGTAATCGTTGGCCATCACGCGAAAGGTGCGGGTGGCGGTTCGCGGGTCAAAACCGCGGGCATCGGAAAACAGCGCCTCGGCCGAGCGCAGAATTTTTGCGGCCGGCTCCACCATGCGCAATGCGGTATCGGTGGGCAACATGTTCACACCCGAGCGCACCAGCAACGGGTCACCCGAGAGATCACGCAAACGTTTCAGCGCGGCAGACACCGCCGGCTGGTGCATGCCCAACCGGATCGCTGCCTTGGAAACGCTTCGTTCAATGAGCACGGTGTGAAGGACCCTGATGAGATGGAGGTCTATCTTGTCGAAAAGGTACTGGTCTCTCATACGTGGAGCTGCATTCACGTCATATGTAATGACTTATATTGTTCGAAACCGGGCACGGTCGGCACTGTAGGTACCGATCCAGCAAGCAAGATGCCAACCCGCATGAAATCAGGCATTGCGCCCCATTGGATGGCAGTTAGACAATCTCTGTCGATGCGCTCATAGTGTTGCAGACATTGGCGCTATATCGCCATGCATATAACTACCGAGCCTTTCCGCACTTACCCTTATGGCATCGCTCACTCACGAGACACGCATTCCTATTTTTATGAGCAACACCCGCCCCCTGCGCTTTATCCGTCGCGGCCAGACCGTGACCCTCAACGGCGTTGCGCCCGACCGTACCTTGCTGGACGTGCTGCGTGAAGACCTGAACTGCACCGGCACCAAGGAAGGCTGCGGCGAAGGCGACTGCGGCGCCTGCACCGTCGTGCTCGGACAAGAGCGCGATGGCGAACTGCACTACCAATCGATCAACAGCTGCATTCGCCTGGCCCACTCGATCGACGGCATGGCACTGTGGACGGTGGAAGATCTGGCACAGGATCCGATGATTCAGCCCGCCGCGCCGGCCACCCCTGGCGATGGAGCGCACTCCGATCTGCATCCCGCGCAGCAGGCCATGGTCAACTGCCACGGTTCGCAATGCGGTTTCTGCACGCCGGGTTTTGTGATGAGCATGTTCGGCATGTACCAGAACCATGTCTGCAAGGGCCGCACCATCAGCCGCGAACTGGCGGTGGAAGAGCTCTCCGGCAACCTGTGTCGCTGCACCGGCTACCGCCCGATTTTCGACGCCGCGCAAAGCATGGCCGACCTGCCGCGCACGCAGGTGAATGAGCCCGAACTGCTCAAGCAACTGGCGCAACTTGGCGAGGCCCCACAGGTCGCCCACGACAACTACCTGGCCCCGGACACCCTGCCGGCCTTGCTGGCCGCACGCGCCGCGCACCCCGATGCGCTGGTGGTGGCCGGCACCACCGACGTGGGCCTGTGGATCACCAAACAACACCGCCAGTACTCGCAAATTCTGGACGTCACCCATGCGGCGGAACTGCGCCGCGTGACGTCGAACGCACAAGACATCTCGATCGGCGCGGCCGTCTCGCTCACCGACGCCTTCAACGCGCTGCAAGCCGAGTGGCCACAGCTGCACCGCTTTGCCACGCGCTTTGCGGGCATGCCGGTGCGCAACTCCGGAACCCTGGGCGGCAACGTCGCCAACGGCTCGCCGATTGGCGACTCCATGCCGCTGCTGATCGCACTGGGCGCGCGCATCACGCTGGCCAGCGTGCGCGGCGAGCGCACCGTGGCGCTCGAAGACTTCTACACCGGCTACCGCAAGAACCTGCTGGCGAGCGATGAATTGCTCACCGCCATCCATGTGCCGCGTGCGGTGCCGGGCCAGAAGTTGGCGGCCTACAAGATCTCCAAGCGCTTTGACGACGACATCTCCGCGGTCTGCCTCGTGGTTCACCTGCAGCTCGACAACGGCATGGTCAGCGCAGCACGCATCGGCGCGGGCGGCGTGGCGGCTACCCCGGCGCGCGCGGTGCAGACCGAGGCGGCGCTGCTGGGCCAACCCTGGAGCGAAGCACTCGCGCAGGCAGCGGGCACCGTTCTGCAGGCCGAGTTCAACCCGATCTCCGACATGCGCGCCAGCGGCGCGTACCGGCGCGAGGTGCTGGGTTCGCTGCTGCAACGTTTCTGGCTGGAAACCTCCGCGACAGGTGGCCACCAGAACGCTGCCCTGGAATCACTGCAACCACTGGAGGTGTTGGCATGAACACCCGCGACACAGGCTTGACCGCCACCCCCACGAAAGCCGTACCCGCCGTGGGTCACTCGCACGCCCATGAAAGCGCGCGTGCCCAGGTGGCCGGCGCGGTGAACTACGTCGACGACCTGCCGGAAATCAAAGGCACGCTGTACGCCGCACCGATTCTTTCCACCGTCGCCCACGGCACGCTCAACGGCGTCGATGCCAGCGCCGCGCTGGCCATGCCCGGCGTGCGCGATGTGGTTCTGTCCAAGGACATTCCGGGCGACAAGATGCTGGCCGCGTTCGCGCACGACGAGCCGGTGTTCGCCATCGACACCGTGCAGCACGTCGGCCAGGTCATTGGCCTCGTGATTGCCGAATCGGTGATGCAGGCGCGCCGCGCGGTGCGGGCCGTGAAGCTCGACATCACGCCGCTGCCCGCAATCCTCACCGTGCCCGAGGCGCTCAAGGCGCAGAGCTATGTGCTGCCGCCGGTCTACGTGCGCCGCGGCGATGCGGCCGGCGCGCTGGGCGGCGCAAAGCACCGTCTGCAGGGCAGTTTTGAAGTCGGCGGGCAGGAGCACTTCTATCTGGAAGGCCAGATCGCCTACGCCCTGCCGCTCGAGCAAAAGCAGTGGTGGATCTATTCCAGCACGCAGCACCCGGGCGAGGTGCAGCACTGGGTCTCGCACGCGCTGGGCCTCGAGAACAACGCCGTGCGCGTGGAGTGCCGCCGCATGGGCGGTGGCTTTGGCGGCAAGGAAACACAGGCCGGGCATCTGGCCGTGTGGGCTGCGATCGCTGCGAACAAGACGGGCCGTCCGATCAAGCTGCGGCTCGATCGCGACGAAGACTTCATGGTCACCGGCAAGCGCCATCCCTTCGCGTATGAATATGACGTGGGGTTTGACGACACCGGTCGCATCACCGGCTTGAAGCTGCAGCTCGCGGCCAATTGCGGCTTCAGCGCCGACCTCTCGGGCCCGGTGGCCGACCGCGCGGTCTTTCACAGCGACAACGCCTACTTTCTGCAGGACGTGGACATCGCCTCGTTCCGCTGCAAGACCCACACGCAGAGCCACACCGCGTTTCGCGGCTTCGGCGGGCCGCAGGGTGTGATCGTGATCGAGGCCATCATCGGCGACATCGCACGCGCCTTGCAGCGCGACGCGCTCGATGTGCGCATGTGCAATCTGTACGGCAAGACCGAGCGCAACGTCACCCACTACCAGATGACCGTGGAAGACAACGTGCTGCACGAATTGCTGCCGCAGCTCGAACAGTCGTCCAACTACCGCAAGCGCCAGAAGGCGGTCGCCGATTGGAATGCCGCCAACGCGGTGCTGAAACGCGGCCTCGCCATCACGCCGGTGAAATTCGGCATCAGCTTCACCGCCACGCTGTTCAATCAGGCCGGCGCGCTGGTCCATGTCTACACCGACGGCAGCGTGCAGGTGAACCACGGCGGCGCGGAGATGGGCCAGGGCCTGCACACCAAGGTGGCGCAGATCGTGGCCGATGAGCTCGGAGTGCCGTTCGAGCGCGTGATCGTCACCGCCAGCGACACCAGCAAGATCCCGAACGCCAGTGCCACCGCGGCCTCCGCAGGCACCGACCTGAACGGCCGCGCGGCGCAGTTTGCGGCGCGCAATATCCGCGACAACCTCGCCTCCTATGTCTGCGGACTGGACGGCGTGGGCGCGGGTGCCGTGGAGTTTTCGGGCGGCAAGGTGATCACCCCCAAACGCACGCGCGAGTGGGACGACATCGTCAAGGAGGCCTACGCCAACCGCATTCAGTTGTGGAGCGACGGCTTCTACCGCACCCCGAAAATCCACTACGACAAGACCACCCTCACCGGCCGTCCGTTCTACTACTTTGCGTATGGCGCCGCCTGCACCGAAGTGGCGATCGACACGCTGACCGGCGAGTCGCGCGTGCTGGCGGTGGACATCCTGCACGACGTGGGCCGCAGCATCAATCCGGCGATCGACATAGGCCAGATCGAGGGCGGCTTCGTGCAGGGCATGGGCTGGCTGACCACCGAACAGCTGGTCTGGAACAAGGATGGCCTGCTGACCACGCACGCCCCCAGCACCTACAAGATTCCGGCGACCGGCGACATCCCAAAACACCTGAACGTCGCACTCTGGCACGAGGCCAATCGCGAGGACAACGTGGGCGGCAGCAAGGCCGTGGGCGAGCCGCCTTTCATGCTGGCGATCAGCGTGTTCGAGGCGCTGCGCAATGCCATTGCGGCGGCGCGCACGCCGGAACGGCGCGAAGAATCGGTGACGCTCAACGCTCCGGCTACAGCGGAGAATGTGCTGCGCTCGCTCGGTCGATTGAAAGACTAATCAAGGCCAATGACGGGCGGGAGGCCGACTAGGCCGGCACCGCCTTGTCGGCGATCTCCCGCAGCATGATCTGATTGCGGCCCGCGCGCTTGGCGTAATAACACGCCATGTCCGCGGCCCGCAGCCAGGGCATCACGCTGCGCAGGCCCGGACGCGCCACCACGATGCCGATGCTGATGGTGGTGTCCGAGGTGCTCTGCCCTTCGTGGGCAAAGTCCCAATCCTCGACGCAGGCGCGCACATGCTCGGCAATCAGTTGGGCTCGCTCGGCCGAGCAGTCCGGCAGCACCACGGCGAACTCATCGCCGCCCAAGCGAGCCACCCAACCCACGTGGCGCACCAACTCGTCGAGCAGGCTGGCGAACTGGCGCAGCATGGCATCGCCGGCTTCGTGGCCCAGGCGGTCGTTCACCAGAGTGAAATGATCCAGATCGATGAACAGCAGGGCAATGCCCGATTCCGCGGCCTCTGCGGCTTGCGCTGCTTTCATGGCCTCGTCGGAGCCGTCCTGCGCCTGCGCTGCATTGCGCTCCAACAGCGCGGCGGCATGTTCATCAAACGCGGCCCGATTGGGCAGATTGGTCAGCAGATCATGCGACGTGGCCCACATCGGTTTCTTGCGCTCGTCGCGCGCCGAGGTCACATCCTCGAGCAGCCAGACCGCCGCCATCGCCGCGCGCCGCTCCTGCGACACCCGTCCCACCACGCGCGCCCACAGCAGGCTGCCGTCCTTGCGGCGCAGCGAGAACTCGCCCTCGTAACCACCGCGCTGCGCCACGCCTTCCCGCATCTGGTTGGACAGCTCGTAATACTGATCGTCGTTGGCAAACAGGCGCTTCACCGATTGGCCTTCGAGCTCCCCGCGCGCATAGCCCAGCATCAGACTCGCCTGCTGACTGATCAACTCCAGGGTGTCGTTGCGCGTGATGACAATGCCGATGGGCGCCTGCTCCAGAATGCTCTGCAGATGCTGGCGCGAGAACTCCGCCTGATGCCCATAGTGCAATTGCTGCGCGTGCAATAGATCCAGCGCGTCGGTCAGCAGTTCAGATTCGGCCAGAGGTGACGGTGTGTCGTCCGACGGGTTCTGGCTCGACAGAATGGTCTGAGCGCGCCGATGCACGCGCGTCAGCGGCATCGCCACCCAGGCCATCGCCAGCACGGCCAACAGCCCCATCAACGCCACACTCGCCGCCGCCAGCCACCACGCCTTGCGCTGTGCCCCGCGCAGCGGAGCGAGCAGCGAACGCGAATCCGTCACCCGTGCGACCCACCATTGCGGCATCGACACCCCGGCCAGACTCACGAGGTGATCGTTCTCCGACAGCGTCTCGCCGCGCCCTGCGGTGATCGGTTTCGCCTCGGCATTCCAGCGCGCGAACACCTCGCCCAGCCCCGGCTCGGTTTTGACGTTGCCCAGCACCCGCTCCAATTGGGGATGCGAAAGAATGACGCCGTCCGAGGTGAACACGACCAGGCGCGAATCGTCGCGCGCCGGCAAGACCAGAGAGTGCGGCAGCAGGCCCTGCGACTGCAGGCGCAACACGCCGCCAACCACGCCCAGCACCTTGCTCTCGTCGTCCACCAACGGCAGCGTGAACATGACCCGCGCCTCGCTCGGCGTCGCGCCGATCACGCCCGATACCTGCGGTTTGCCCTGAACCAGGGTGCGCAGCAAGATCGCCCGCTCATCGGCGTCGAGGCTCGACGCCGGCTCCAGCTTGCCGTTCTGCAGATTCAGAATCAGCCGCCCGTCGCTGCGCGCGATTTCCATCGAATCAAAAAAGCGCAGCGCCGGAAGCCCCTGCTGCAGCATCCACTCGAGCAGCAGCGGCGACTCCAGCATCTGCGGCGTGATGCCTTCGGCGACGGTGCTCAGCACCTTCTGGCTTTGTTCGATCTTGCTGGCCAGCAAACGCGCCACCAGCTCGACCTCGTCGGTCTGCTGACGCAGCAGCCGCCCGGCCACCTCTTTCCCCGACGCGTTCGACACCACCCAGGCGGACAGAGTCCCGGCGAGCGCCACCGCGATCAGCGCGATCAACAACATGCGCCGCACCAGAGGACCAGGCATGTTCAATTCGGGAACGAGAATGCCCCCAAGCTCCGACTCCGGCGCTTCGCGCAAGAATGGCTCGGTACTTCTCATGACGAGTACACCCGCAGGTTAGCAAGCGACTGAGATGCGAAGGCAAGTCTGGACATGACGAACGTGAACACTCCACAAAAGGGATAGAGACACCACCGTTTCGTCAATCAATATACGGGCGCGGCGCGCCGCAGCCGTTGGGATAAATACCCGATTCAGAGAAATCCCTGATCCCCTCTCAGAGGGAGTCGCGCGTTATCCCTTAGGGGAATTCAGGTGCAGAAAATCGCACCAAAAATCACCATCCAGCTCAGGATGGTGCAATCGCCGCACAAGGTTGGTGCG
>CALMCS010000442.1 GCA_937862875.1 uncultured Comamonadaceae bacterium | reverse complement strand
AGGCATCGCAACAACGCATAGGGCCCTATATCGTCATCTCAAAACGAAGACTCTCCAACCAAGAGCAGAGAACAGCTTCGTCACAAGGTTCGTTCAAGCCAACAAACCTATTGTCAACCAACCAAAACAAAAAAGCGCCCGAAGGCGCTTTTCATTCAAAGGCTGAGTCAATAAGTCCCAGCTTGGATTACATCCAGTAGACGAGGATGTAGAGGCCTAGCCAGACTACGTCTACGAAGTGCCAGTACCAGGCGGCTCCTTCGAAGCCAAAATGCTTCTCGGCCGTGAAATCACCCTTCATCAAACGAATCGTGATGAAAAACAGCATCAACATACCAATGAACACGTGGAAGCCGTGAAAGCCCGTGAGCATGTAGAACGTCGATCCGTAGATGCCGGAGTTCAGCTTCAGGTTCAGCTCGGTGTACAGGTGGTAGTACTCGTAGCCCTGAACGCACAGGAACACAAAGCCCAGAATCACCGTCATCCACATGAACGTGATGCACTTGCTGCGCAGGTTCTCGCGCAGTGCGTGGTGAGCGATCGTCAGTGTCACGCCCGAGGTCAGCAGCAGCGCCGTGTTGATCGTGGGCAGCCAGAAGGGACCAACGGTCTGGAAGGGCTCGACCAGGCCGGCAGGTGCCGCGGTCACACCGGCTGCGACGCTGGGCCATACGGCCTTGAAATCAGGCCAGAGCAAGGCGTTGTCGAGACTGCCCAGGGTGGGCACCGAGTGCGCGCGGGCCCACCACAGTGCGGTGAAGAACGCGCCGAAGAACATCACTTCGGAGAAGATGAACCAGCTCATGCTCCAGCGATACGACAGGTCGATGCGCACGCTGTACATGCCGCCTTCGCTCTCGCGGCGGGCATCGCAGAACCACTGCCAGAGCACGAAGAGCCACCAGATCATGCCGACGAGGACCGAGTACTTGCCCCAGTCATGGCCGTTGATCCATTGGCTTGCGCCCAGGATCACCAAAAACAGACCGATCGCCGCCATCACCGGATGGCGCGAGTCCGCCGGTACATAGTAATAAGGCGTGGTGCCGTGGGTTGTTGCACTCATTTCAGCTCCTGTATCTCTCAAATTCTCTGTTATCGGTTTTGTACGTATTCCAGCAACCAACTCTTCATTCAACTAACCAACCAACCTGCACCAAGTTTCGGTTGCCGATGTCGTTGTCGTTGCTGTGTCTCAGACAATCAAGTTCACCACCACAATCAATCCAACCACCAGCAAGAACAGCGCCAGCAGTCCCACCACAATGACGTGAATCGGATTGAGCTTCTCCACGTCCTTTTGATATTCCGAACCCTTGCGCAGGCCGATCAAGGACCAGGCCACCGCGCGCACGGTGCGCAGTACCGAACCCTTGCGCTGAACCGGCGACGTGCGCGATGCAGCAGCCGCAGCATCATCACCATCGTCACCAGGCTTTTGATCTTGCGTCACAACAGCAACCCCTTCACTCATGACTTGCCTCCATTGACGGCAGCCGTTTCGGGCTGCTGCAGCGCCGCAGTGGACTCCGGCGCTTTGGGCGTTTTGCCACCGACTTCAAAGAAGGTGTAGGACAGGGTGATGGTCGTCACGTCTTTCGACAGACGCGGGTCGATCACGAACGAGACCGGCCATTCCCGCTTCTCACCAGGCTCCAGCGTGTACTGGTTGAAGCAAAAGCATTCGAGCTTGTTGAAGAACGCCGTCGCCTGCCGTGGTGCGTAGCTCGGAATGGCCTGTGCGGCCATGCGCCGATCCTGCACGTTCTGGAACTCATACATCACGGTGGCCAACTCGCCCGGGTGTACTTTCAGCGTGCTTTTCGCAGGCTTGAAATCCCAGGGGCCGCGCGCATTGGCATCGAACTCGACGGTGATCGTGCGGCTGTAGTCGACCTGCGAATTGGCCGGCACCTTGACATCCTTGCCTGCCGTACCGTTGCCGGGGACCTGGCGCTCGGAGAGCGAAAGAATGTTGATGCCGGTGAATTCGCAAATGTGTTTGTAGATGGGGATGAGCACATAGCCGAACGCGAACATGCCGACCGTGATCACGGCCAGCTTGCCAACCATCTTGAAGTTTTCGCGTTTGGTAGTGGTGCTCATGGCTTCATCATCGCTTCACGGTCTTCGACATCATCATCATCGTCGTCATCTTCTTCATTTTCATCATTGCAACCACGACATCTTCACCATGAACCCGACGAAGAAAGCAATCACCACCGACAACAGAATCAGTGCCAGTCGGGTGTTCGATTTCTTCTGCTCGGGCGTGGCCATGGTGATCGTTTCAGTTGCTAAGAAAGAAGTGGATGATGATGAGATGACGTGATGTAGGTGCAGCGTGCTGGTCTGACGATCAACCGATCACGCGCGTCGCAGTGGCGTCGAGCTTGGGCGGTGTTTCAAACGTGTGGAACGGTGCTGGCGATGGGACTTCCCACTCCAGACCTTCGGCGCCTTCCCATGGCTTGGCTGGGGCCTTGGGGCCTTGACCGCGCATGGCAGGGATCACCACGAACACGAAGAAGTAAACCTGCATCAGACCGAAACCAAACGCGCCGATCGAAGCCAGCATGTTGAAGTCAGCGAACTGCATTGGGTAGTCGGCATAGCGACGTGGCATGCCCGCCAGACCCAGGAAGTGCATCGGGAAGAAGGTCACGTTGAACGTGATCAGCGAGCCCCAGAAGTGGATCTGACCGCGACGCTCCGAATACATCACACCGGTCCACTTGGGAGCCCAGTAGTAGTAAGCGGCGAACATCGAGAACAGCGAACCGGCCACCAGCACGTAGTGGAAGTGGGCCACCACGTAGTAGGTATCTTGCAGCTGGATGTCGATGGGAGCCATGGCCAGGATCAGGCCCGTGAAACCACCCATGGTGAACACGAAGATGAAGCCCACGGCAAACAGCATGGGGGTTTCAAACGTCATGGAGC
>CALMCS010000441.1 GCA_937862875.1 uncultured Comamonadaceae bacterium | reverse complement strand
GCACGAACCACTGGGCGGCGGCGCGGTAGATCACGGGCGTCTTGTGGCGCCAGCAATGCGGGTAGCTGTGGGTGATGACCGAGGTGTTCAGCAGGCGACCGGCCTTGTCGAGCGCCTCGAGGATGACCGGCACGGCCTTCCAGATGTGCATGCCGCCAAAGAGGGCGAGCTCGGGCGCGTAGGTGCCGTTGCCTTGCACGGGGTTGAGGATCTCGTCGATCTTCATGCCGTGCGCGATGCAGGAGTTGAAGTCATCCACGCCGTAGGCGGGCGACGAGTGCACGATACCCGTACCGTCGGTGGCGGTGGCGTAGTCGGCCAGGTAGACCGGCGCGAGGCGTTGGTAGCCCGCATCCACGTCGTACAGCGGATGCTCGAACTCGAGGCCCGCGAGCTTCTCGCCCTGGGCCACGGCCAGCACCTTGCCTTCGAGGTTCCAGCGCTTGAGGCAGTCTTCCACCAGCGTCTCGGCCACGATCAGCAGGCCGCGTGGGGTGTCGACCAGCGCGTAGGGCAGCTCGGGGTTCAGGTTCAGCGCCTGGTTGGCGGGGATGGTCCACGCGGTGGTGGTCCAGATGACGACGAAGGCGTCCTTGTCGAGCTTTGGCAGACCGAACGCGGCGGCCAGCTTGGCGGGCTCGTGCGCCTTGAATGCGACGTCGAGCGTGTTGCTCTTCTTGTCCTGGTATTCGATCTCGAACTCGGCCAGCGACGAGGCGCAGTCAAAGCACCAGTACACCGGCTTCAGGCCGCGATACACAAAGCCGCGCTCCATCACGCGCTTCAACGCGCGCAGTTCGCCGGCTTCGTTGGCGAAGTTCATGGTCTTGTAGGGATTTTCCCAGTCGCCGATCACGCCCAGGCGCTCGAAATCGACCATCTGCTGAGCGATCTGCTCGGTCGCGAAGGCGCGGCTCTTGGCCTGCATTTCGTCGCGCGGCAGATTGCGGCCATGCAGTTTTTCGATGGCGTTTTCGATCGGCAGGCCGTGGCAGTCCCAGCCCGGCACGTAGAGCGCGTCAAAACCTTCGAGCTGACGGGCCTTGGTGATCATGTCCTTCAAGATCTTGTTCACCGCGTGGCCGATGTGCAGCTGACCGTTGGCGTACGGAGGGCCGTCGTGCAGGATGAACTTGGGCGCGCCGCAGCGGGCGTCGCGCAGCTTCTTGTAGGTGCCTTCTTCCTGCCATTCCTTCACCCAGCCCGGCTCGCGCTTGGGCAAGTCGCCACGCATTGGAAACGGCGTGTCTGGCAGGTTCAGGGTCTTGCGGTAATCCGCTTTTTCAGGAGAGGACGAATGGGTGGATTTGTTGTCTGACATGGGCTGAACTGAATCTTGAAAGCGGGCCAGCTCCGGCGAAATGACGCCGGGGCGTTGAATACGATGTACGGGAGAAAAGTGACGGCACCGCGTCAAATTCGATCGCGCGTGGTCTGACGCCGGGTTTCAGCGTGCGTGTGTGGCGTGGAGGCGGCAAAGAACGCGCGTGCATCATCGCAGTCTTGGGCGATGCCAGCGGTCAGGGCGTCGAGGCTGTCGTATTTCAGCTCGTCGTGCAGTTTGTGCAGGAGTTCCACACGGATGATTTTACCGTAAGCCCCTTCCGCCCCCAGATGAGCGGGCCATTCGAGGCAATGGGTCTCGAGCAGCACCCGGCCGCCGTTGACGTCATTCGGATCGACGGAGGGGCGCACGCCGAGGTTGGCTACGCCGGGCAGGGGCTTGTCACCCAAGCCATAGACCTGGACGGCGAAGATGCCGCTGGCGGCGGGCTTCCAGTGGGAAAAGCGCAGATTCAGGGTGCGGAAACCGTCCTGATCCGGGCCCTGGGCCGCGGATTTTCCGAGTTGGCGACCCAGTTTGCGGCCATGCACCACATGTCCGGAGATGGAGTAGGGGCGACCGAGCAGGCGCGCCGTGTCCTGCATATCGCCCTTGGCCAGCGATTCCCGCACCGCGGAGCTGGATACGCGCAGGCCGTGGACTTCGTAGCTGTTCATGCGCGCCACGTCGAAGCCGTGCTCCCGGCCAGCGGCGTCGAGCATGGCGTAGTCGCCGGCGCGTTTGCTGCCGAAACGGAAGTCGTCGCCCACCAGCACGTAGTGCGAGTGCAGACCGCCCAGGATCACGTCGTTGATGAAGGCCTGTGGCGCCTGGCTGGCGAGTTTTTCGTTGAACGGCAGCACGATGGTCTGCTGCACGCCGCAGGCGGCCAGCTCGCTCAGCTTGTCGCGCAGGGTGCCGATGCGGGCGGGCGCGAGCTCGGGCTTGTTCAGCTTGGCGGCAAAGTAGTCGCGCGGATGCGGCTCGAACGTGAGCACGCAGCTGATCACGCCGCGCTGCCGGGCTTCGTTGTTGAGCAGGGCCAACATGGCTTGGTGACCGCGGTGTACGCCGTCAAAATTGCCAATCGTGAGCGCACATGCGTTGGCCACACCGGGATGGTGCAGGCCGTGAAAGATCTTCATCGGAATGCTTTTCTTTTAATAGCGGATAGCGCCCGCACTGAAACGCGAGACGCCAATTTGTCACGATAAGAGTATATTGTGCGCCAGTGGTGCCAATTCAACGCGACAACGTGAGTGAATGGGCACTGCACCTGCAAATCTGCGTTCCGAGGTTGTTCAACTCAAGGAGGCTGGTGGTGAAGGTCTTGAAGCTGTCTGCTCAAGGATTGCCGCAGTCGTGGATCTCGCTGGAGCAAGCGGTGATCCACTATGCGGCAGGAGAAGTGCGCTGGGAATTAGGCGCGCAGATCGCGCTTTTTCGTGGCGGGTACAACGCTGTCACGGGCGAGCAGTCGCAGATTGCGGTCAGCAGCATCATTGGTACCAAGGGCGTGCCAGCGGTCGACCCCTTCGACCTGAAGCCCAGCCTCAGCAACAGCAAACTCTTCATTCGCGACCGCCATGTGTGCGCTTATTGCGGCGGACATTTCCACGAAG
>CALMCS010000440.1 GCA_937862875.1 uncultured Comamonadaceae bacterium | reverse complement strand
CCGTCGAGATGGCTGCCACGCTG
The DNA here is from genome assembly GCA_937862875.1 of uncultured Comamonadaceae bacterium. Taxonomy (GTDB): domain Bacteria; phylum Pseudomonadota; class Gammaproteobacteria; order Burkholderiales; family Burkholderiaceae_C; genus Diaphorobacter_A. The sequence continues at coordinate 2,532 of CALMCS010000440.1, read as the reverse complement.
GCGGCCGCACGCGGTGCGTTCCCCGGTCGCCGTCTGGTGCTGGCGTTCCAGCCGCACCGCTACAGCCGCACGCGCGATTGTTTTGAAGATTTTGTGAAGGTGATCGGCGAGGCCGACTCCGTGCTGCTGACCGAGGTGTATTCCGCGGGCGAGCAGCCGATCGTGGCCGCCGACGGTCGCGCGCTCACGCGTGCACTGCGTGTGGCGGGCCAGGTCGAACCGATTTTTGTGGACGACGTCGCCGAACTGCCGCAGCGCATCGTGAGCGGTGCGCGCAATGGCGACGTGGTGATGTGCATGGGCGCCGGCTCCATTGGTGCCGTGCCAGTCAAAGTGGTTGAAATCCTCGCAGGCCAAAAGCAAGCTGTGCAGGAAGGGAAAGAAGCGGAATGAGCAATCAGAACGAAGTCAGGAACGAAGTCCACATCGATGCCCGCGCCATGGGCAAGGTCGCCGTGTTGATGGGCGGTGCTTCCGCCGAGCGCGAAGTGTCCTTGATGTCCGGCGGCGGCGTGCTGCAGGCACTGCGTGCGCGCGGTGTGGATGCCCACGCCTTCGATCCCTCGCAGGCCAATCTCTGCGATCTGAAGAGCCACGGTTACGACCGCTGCTTCATCGCGCTGCATGGCCGCCATGGTGAAGACGGAACGGTGCAGGGCGCGCTCGAGTTGCTGGGCATTCCGTACACCGGTCCCGGCGTGATGGCGTCGAGCATCGCGATGGACAAGATCATGACCAAGCGCATCTGGCGCGCCGAAGGCCTGCCCACTCCGGACTGGAAGCTGGTCTCGAGCGCGGCGGAAACCGCACAGGCACTCAAGGCGCTGGGCGCTCCGATGATCGTCAAGCCCGCACGCGAAGGCTCGACCATTGGCCTGACCAAGGTGACCTCGGTCGGCCAGTGCGAACAGGCTTACCTGCTCGCTTCGCGCTTCGATCCCGAAGTGCTGTGCGAGCAATTCATCGACGGTGACGAGACCACCTGCCCGATTCTGGGCCAGGGCAGGGACGCACGCGCGCTGCCGCTGATTCGCATCGTTGCGCCCGAAGGCAACTACGACTACCAGAACAAGTACTTCACCGACGTCACGCAATACCACTGCCCGAGCGGTTTGCCCGAGAGCGAAGAGCAAGAGATCAAGCGCATCGTGGTCGAAGCGTTCCGCACGCTCGATTGCCGCGGCTGGGCCCGCGCCGACATCATGATTCGCAAGACCGACCGCAAGCCGTTCCTGCTGGAAATCAACACCTCGCCGGGCATGACCGGGCACTCGCTGGTGCCGATGTCGGCCAAGGCCAGCGGCATTGATTACCCCGAACTGTGTCTGCGGATTCTGGCCAGCGCATCGCTCGATTCGCGCCAGGGTGTGCAAGCCCAGAACGCTGCAAACCAAGGAGCCACTGCGTAATGAACGACGCCTTGCCCGCACCAATCGACGTCAGAGTCATGAACATGATCGCCACGATCCTGTTCGTGTGCTGCGCCGTGGGCATTCTGGCTGCGGGCAGCTGGTGGTTCTTGCGCAATCCGGCATTCGGCATCGGGCGCATCGTGGTGCAGGGCGATCTGATTCACACCAATCCGGTGAGCCTGCGCGCCAATGTGGCTCCGCAGCTGATGGGGAATTTCTTCACGCTGAATCTGCAGCAGGCCCGCGAAGTGATCGAGGACGTGCCATGGATTCGCAAGGCGCAGGTTCGCCGTGACTATCCCAATGGCTTGCGGGTCGAGATTCAGGAGCACGAAGCGCGTGCGCTGTGGGGTGCCGTGGGCAGCCCGACGCTGGTGAACAACTTCGGTGAAGTGTTCGAGGCGAATCCCGACGACGAGGAGTCGAGCAATCTGCCGCGCCTCGAAGGCCCGGAAGGTCGTTCGATGGAGATGCTGCAGATGTACGAGCGGCTGGAGCCGGTGGTGAAGCCGCTGGGTTCGACCATCGACACCGTGGCGCTCAACGGCCGTGGCAGCTGGCGCGTGTCGCTCGACAACGGCGCGGTGATTGAGTTGGGTGGCGGCGCGATCAACGATGTGATGGCGCGCCTGGAACGATTTGTGCGCACTGTGCCACGTGTGGCTGCGCAGCAGGGACGCAAAGTGGAATCGCTGGAATCGGCGGATCTGCGGCAGATGGATGGATATGCGTTGCGCTTGCGTGGTGTGACCACGGTGAGCGCAGAGACGGCGGCGGCGCGTGCAAAGGCTGCGACGGCGCGGGCGGCAGCACGCCCGGCGGTCAATCGCACAACAACAACGACACATGCTCCAAGGCGCAACAACTGAGGGCAGGACGGATTTATGGCAAGAGAATACAAAGATGTAGTTGTCGGACTGGACATTGGAACTTCCAAGGTGATGGTCGTCGTCGCCGAAGTGATGCCCGACGGCAACCTCAAGTTGGCAGGACTGGGTGTTGCGCCGAGCAATGGATTGAAGCGCGGCGTGGTGGTCAACATCGACGCCACGGTGCAGAGCATTCAGCAGGCCCTGAAAGAGGCCGAGCTGATGGCCGACTGCAAGATCCAGCGCGTCTA
>CALMCS010000439.1 GCA_937862875.1 uncultured Comamonadaceae bacterium | reverse complement strand
TTGTACAACGCACTGATGAGCAAGGACGTGCAAGAAGCGGAACTCACCAAGAACTTCCGCCGCCCTACCCGCACGGACATTCAAGTCTCCAAGCTCACCACCCTGCCCGACCTGAAGTCCATCAAGATCTTCCCGTTGAACCAGGAAGCCGCTTCGGCCGAGTACGAGCAGCTCGTGGCGCTGTGGAATATCGCGGTCAGCAAGGCACGTTGATCACGACACGTCAACCGTCCTGAAAAGACACCGGCCCGCACGCAACCACTTCGGTTGCCTGCGGGCCTTTTTCATGGTGTTTTTACGTCAAGCGACCTTGAGTGGCTGCGAGGACCGGCTCAAGGCCCGCTGCAAGATGTGATCAAGCACTTGCGGCACCTGCGCCGCCGCATCATTGCGAATGCGCAGCGTCGCGGCTTGATAGCGCGGCAAATCCGCAAGCAGCTTTTTCACCGCCGGTGCGATGTGTTTGAAATGCGGCAGCACCAGCCCCATGCCGTGGTCACGCACCCATTCGGTGCAGTAGCGCTCCTGCGGCATGGTCCATGCGTTGCGCACCACGATCGGCGGCAGCCCCATCTGCACGGCCTCGCTCAAACTGCCGCTGCCGGGCTTGCCGATGAAGAAGTCGGACACCTGCATGTAGCGGGCCATTTCGCGCGTGTAATCGAGCACGGCGGTGGGTGCATGGCGCGGCAGAGCCCGCAGTGTTTGCGCCAATTCGGCGTTGCGACCGCAGGCCAGAATGAGCTGTGTATCGCTCAATCGGCGCGCAATCGAAACCATCTCTTTCGAGCCCTCCGAGCCAAACAACACCAGCCCCGTGGGCCGCGCCGGATCCAGGCCCAAACGCCGGCACTCGGCCGCCCGGTCCAGCGCCACAGGCTGATAGAACTGCTCGTTCAGCAGCATGCCGGAGGTCTCCCACACCCGGTGCGCCGCACAACCCGCTGCCCGTGCCTGCGCCACCGCATAGGGCGATCCGGCCACCAGCAGTTGCGGCGTGCTCGGCTCGGTCCAGAAGCGTGGCGGGCAGTCGGCGAGGTCTGTCATCACCGTCACATAGGGCACATCGGGACAGGCCAGTGCCAGTGCCTCGGCCATCGCACGGTTGAAATTGGGAACCAGCGACACCACCATCGCCGGTGGGTTCTGCGCCCAGTAGGCGCGCAGTTTCTGCACCAGCGCACTGTGCCGAAAGCGGATCATCCCCTGCAGCATGCGCAGCTCCTGCGCAAGCCCCAGCGTCCAGCCGCGTGCCAGTCGCTTGTTGTAGACATCCTCGGGATCCATGCCGGTCCATTGGCGGAATCGGGCGTTGGGATCGAGCACCTCGAACAGATTGGTGCGCTGCACGCGCCAGGGCAGATCGGCACGCGCGATGGCGGATTCGAGCGCCATCGACGAGGCGCGATGCCCACCGCCCGCGTTGAAATAAATCAGCTCCACCAAGGGCGCATTCAGCTCAGCCGACGGTTGCGTTTTCTGCATACTTTTCCTTGGTGGATTTGTGGATCGCTGCGCTCTTCATTTCGTCGGCCCAGTGCAGAATTTCGAGGCGTCCGTCGGGGTGCTCCGCCAACGCGGTCAGGCTCTCCACCCAGTCGCCATCGTTGGCGTACAGAATGCCGCCGATGTCGCGCATCTCGGCGTGGTGAATGTGGCCGCAGACAACGCCCTGCAAGCCGCGTTTGCCGGCCTCGCGAGCGACCGCGTTCTCGAAGTCATCCAGATAGCTCACGGCGCGCTTGACCTTGAGCTTCAGATATTTGGAGAGCGACCAGTACGGCAGGCCCATGCGTGCGCGCATCGAGTTCAGATGGCGATTGAGCTTGAGCGTGAACTCATAGAGCGAGTCGCCCACATAGGCCAGCCACTTGGCGCACTGAATCACGCCGTCGAACAGATCGCCGTGGATGATCCAGAGTTTGCGACCGTCGGCGGTTTCGTGAATCCAGTCTTCGGCCACATGCACGCCGCCGAAATCGAGCTGCAGATAGCGCCGCGCAAACTCGTCGTGGTTGCCGGGAATGAAGATCACCCGCGTGCCCTTGCGCGCCTTGCGCAGCAGCTTCTGGATGACGTCGTTGTGCGCCTGCGGCCAGTACCATTGCCGCCGCAGTTGCCAGCCGTCGATGATGTCGCCGACCAGAAACAGGGTCTCGCACTCGGTGTATTTCAGAAAGTCCAGCAAGGCCTTGGCCTGACAGCCCGGCGTTCCCAGATGCAGATCCGAAATCCACAAGGTACGGTAGTGGTGCACGACCCGCGCGGGGTCTGCGTGGTCAGGCCCTTCGTCGGGCGCTGACGCCAAACGGGCTTGCCAAGAATTCAGGAAGGCATCGTCGCGTTTCATGAATCTGCATGGTGTTCACTCCCCGCGACAAGGGTGTGACACTTTGGCGGCAAATCGGTGACCTGGCCGCCAGCCCTCTGCCATGCGCGCGGTCGGCCACCTCTACCGAAACCTACCGCGCGCCGACCGACTTTCCATGGACCTATTTTTTACGCTTACTTCTTGGCGTTGTGCTTGCGCTGCAGGAAGGCGTTCATGTGGTGTTGCGGCTCGCCCGTCTTGAAGGCCTCGCCGAACTCGCCAATGCTGTCATCGATGGCAGCGTCCACCGACATACCTTCCCAACGGCGCAGCAGACGCTTTTGCTGGCGCAGCACGACCGGGCCGATTTCGGCCAGCCCCGCCGCCACTTCGAGAATGCGCTCATCGAGCTTGTCTTGCGGCACGCATTCGTTGATCAGGCCCCATTGCTGGGCCTGCGTCGCGGGGATGTTCTCACCCGTCAACAACAGCCATGCGGCGCGGGTGGCTCCGATTTGCGCGGGCATCAGCGCGGCATGGATCACCGAAGGAATACCCACCTTCACTTCCGGCATGCCGACGACGGCGTTGTCGGCGGCGATGCGCAGATCGCCCGCCATCGCCAACTCGAGACCGCCGCCCAAGGTGTGGCCTTCCAGGCGCACGATGACGGGCACCGGAAAGTGGCGCACCGCATTGCACAGATCGCGCAGCGCGCTGATGAAGACGCGGCCGGTCGATGCCGTGAGCTCCGCCAACTCCTTGATGTCGGCACCTGCGATGAAGGCGCGTGAGCCCGTGCCGCGCAACACCAGGCAGTTCAGCTCGGGGTTCTCGGCCAGCTCACCCATCTTCGTGATCAGGGCCTTGATGACCGGGGTACTCAAAACGTTGAGCACGCCCGCATCGGTGATCGTCAGGATGGCGGTTTTCGGTGTGGGGAAAGTGACTTCTGTGTACATGGTGTGGTTCTCTCCCAATCAGTTGAGTTTTTCGAAGCCGATGTCTTTGATGAGTTTCGCCCAGGCCTTGTTGGAGCGCTCCACCGTGTCCTTGAACTGTGCCGGCGTCTGGAAGTCCACGATAGCGCCTTGCTGCTCGATGGTCTTGATCAGCTCGGGGTTCTGCGTTGCCTTCTTCATCGCCGCACTCAGCTTGGCGAGCACCGCCGGGTCGAGGTTGGCTGGTGCGCCAATGCCGTACCAGGACATGTCGTTCATCGACTTGAGGCCCACTTCGGCGTAGGTCGGCACGTTCGGCAGATTGGCCAGGCGCGTGGGGCTCGATACCGCCAGTGCACGCAGTTGGTTGCCCGCGATCAGACCGCCCGATGAGGGCATGTTGTCGAACACCACATCGATCTGTCCGGCCATCAAATCATTGAGCGCCGGGCCCAGACCCTTGTAGGGCACATGCGTGATTTCCGTTTTCGTGGAGTTGCCGAACAGCGCGCCGCTCAGGTGGCTCAGGCCGCCGTTGCCGGACGAGCCATAGTTCAACTTGGCCGGGTCCTTGCGCGCCGCATCGATCACGTCCTGAGCGGTCTTGTATTTGGAGTTGCTGCTGACCACCATCACGCCCGGCACATTGGCCACGTTGGTGATCGGCGTGAAGTCCTTCACCGCGTCATAGGCGGGCTTGGCGTAGACATTCGGGTTCACGGCGTGCGAGCTTTCGACCATCATCACCAGCGTGTAGCCATCGGCCGGCTGCTTGGACGCAAACTGCGAACCGGTGCTGCCGCCCGCGCCGGGCTTGTTTTCCACCACGATGGATTGGCCCAGTGCCTCGCCCAGATAGCGTGCCGTCACGCGGCCGATCACGTCGGTTGCGCCACCGACGGCGTAGGGCACGATCAAGCGAATCGGCTTGTCGGGATAGTTGGCGTTTCCAGCGGCGTGCGCCATGGGAACGGCTGCCGTCAGTGCGGTCAGTGCCAATGCGATGCTGAGTTTTTTCATTCAAGTCTCCTGTGAGTTTTATGGTGATCTGCGATGTGCGGATGTGAAGATGTGAAGTGGTGGCGTGCGATCAGGCAAGCACCGCCGCCGGACCGAGCACGGGGGGCGCGATGACGTCGGTGTCGGCGGCATTGGCCTGAGCCAGAACCATCGGGTTGCGCACCAGCTTGAGCTCGCCCAATTCGGGGTGGCGCACGGTCTGCAGCATCTGCCGGTGCTGGACCTGCGGGTGTTGAAACACCTGCTCGAGGTTGTTGATGTTTCCCCAGGAAATGCCATTGGCATCCAGCGCTTCGCCCAGCGCCCTGGTGTGCCACTGGCGCAGAACCTGTCGCAGCAGCGGCCGCAATTGTTTGATGTGCGTGAGCCGCCCCGCATTGGTCGCGAAGTCGGGCTGCAGATGCCAGTCGGTCTGCATCAAGGCGCAGAACGCGGCGAACTGGGTGTCGTTGCCAATCGCCAGAATCATGAAACCGTCGGCGCACTCGAACACTTCGTACGGCGACAGATTGGGGTGCGTGTTGCCGATGCGCTCCGGGCTCTCGCCCGACACCAGATAGTTGGCCGCCTGATTGGCGTTCATGGCCACCGCCACGTCGAGCAGCGCGATGTCCAGATGCTGGCCCTGACCGGTGCGCCCACGCTGCACCAGAGCCGCGAGCACCGCGCTGGTGGCATACATGCCGGTCATCAGATCGACCACGGCGACGCCGGTGCGCAATGGGCCTGCGCCCTCCTCGCCATCGGCAATGCCGGTGTAGCTCATCAGGCCGCCCATGCCCTGAAAAATGTAGTCGTAGCCGGGCTTGTGCGCGAACGGACCGGTCTGTCCAAATCCCGTGACGGACAGGTAGATCAAGCGGGGATTGATGGCGGCCAGCGCGGCGTAGTCGAGCCCGTACTTGGCGAGCGTGCCGACCTTGTAGTTCTCCACCAGAACGTCGGCATCCTGAATTTGGCGCAGCAGCCACTCGCGTTCGCTGCTCAAGGCAAAGTCGAGCGTGACCGAATGCTTGCCGCGATTGCACGCCAGAAAGTACGCGGCGACCGTCTCGCCGCTGTCGGCCGTGACGAACGGTGGTCCCCATCCGCGCGTGTCGTCGCCCTTCACAGGGCGCTCGATCTTGAGCACATGCGCGCCCAGATCGGCCAGATTCTGCGTGCACCACGGCCCCGCCAGAATGCGCGATAAATCAACAACCCGTACCCCGTCCAATGCACTAGCCAGCATCTCGTCTCCAATGTGTCTCGCATTCTTGAAGGAGACGCCCGGAGGGTCAATTGGCCAATTTGACAGGCAGCGTTCGCGGATTTTTGATGCGGTCCAACGAGTGCGATGGACTCGCGGGAAACTACCTAGACCGACTCAGGTCGTCGGAACCACGATGCAGGTGCCCCGCGCGAGCACCAGATCGCCCTTGCGCAGCGTGCCCTCGGCAAAGCACATGCGCCGGCCCTTCTTGTTGATCGTCACATCGACCTCGATCCAGTCGTTCAACCTGGACGAAGCCATATAGTCGATCGACAGATTCGCGGTGACGATTCCCGAGCCCAACGCCACCGAGACGTTGTAGCCGATCGCGTTGTCGAGCAAGGTCGCCACCAGACCGCCATGCGCGATGCCGTGCAGATTCAGGTGCTGCTGCGCCACCCGCAGCGCGATGATGGCCGTGCCATTGGGTGCCTCCTTCTTGTACATGGGACCCATCAGCCGCATGAAGTTGCTGGGCGAATCATGGGGCGTGAAGTCGGGAGGGATCGCCAATTCGGAATCGTTCATCGGGATGCTTCTTGTTTTTGAATGGGTAGATGGGGACGGAGATGTGCGGCGAATCACTCGCTACGGTCGGGCCCAGGAATGGAAGTCGCACGGGTCGCCGCCACGCGCGGGTCTTCCAGCAGGAAGTTCATGAACTCCTGCATATAGGCGGGAAACTTCGCATCCTGCCGGACTACGAGCGTCAACTCTCGCAGCGCCCAAGGCTCTTCCAGCTCGATCACGGCCACCTGCTGCGAGGGCTGGAGCTCGCCCAGCACGCTGAACGGCACTAGCGCCACGCCGACGCGCGAGGCGACCAGCGAGAGCACCGCGTCGAAACTGTGTGCATGCAGGCGCGCACGCACGGTCTTGCCCAACTTCTGAGCGGTATCGCGCAGAAACAGAAAATTGCTGCTGGTGCGGCTCATGCACACAAAGTCGAAGTCGAGCGCCGCGCCCAGCCGGATCGAGGTCTCGCTCGCCAGAATGTGGTCTCGCGGCGTGACGATGACCAGCCGGTCCAGCGCATAGGGATGCATCGACAGCCCCTGCACATCCGAGGTTCCCGCAAAAATCCCGACGTCGGCCTCCTTGGCCAGAATCGCGTTCGGGATGTTTTCGCTGCGGTGTTCCTCGATGTCGGCATCGATGCCGGGATAGGCCACCAGAAATCGCCCCAGCGTCGGCGTGACGAATCCATTGAGCGAGCTGCTGTTGGCGATCAGGCGCACATGCCCCTTGATGCCCGAGATGTAGCGACTCACATCGCTTTGCATGCGCTCGATGCCCTCGAACAGATCACGCACATGCGCCAGCACGGCGTCGCCCGCGGCGGTCAGCTCCATGCCGCGCGACGTGCGCTCGAACAGCGGCGTGCCAAAGGCCTGCTCCAGATTCTTGAGCCGGTAGCTGGCCGCGGAAGGGGTGATGAAGACCGCCGAGGCACCCGCGGTCAGACTGCGCGCCTGGGCAATCTGCAGGAACAGCCGTAGGTCGGTGAGCTCATATCGCATAGTTGGCACCGATATTAGTAGCTTTGTCGAGTGCCGCGGGCCGTGTGAGGGGATGCGAGGTGATTTCACCGGCCTTCACCAGCCCAATACGAACCCATGGGACAATCGCAGGCTATGAATCCGGAACAGTACGTCCAACAAAAAGCCGCCAGCTCGGGCAGTAGTTTTTATTACGCCTTTCTGTTCCTTCCCAAGGAGCGGCGCGCGGCCATCACTGCGTTCTACGCGTTTTGCCGCGAAGTGGACGATGTCGTCGACGAAGTGTCCGATCCCGGCGTGGCGCGCACCAAGCTCGCCTGGTGGCAGTCGGAGGTGAGCAAGGCGTTTGCCGGCACCCCGTCCCACCCGGTGATGCAGGCGATGATGCCGCACGTTCCCGTCTACGGTCTCGAGGAGCGCCAGTTTCAGGCGATCATCGAAGGCTGCCAGATGGATCTGGAGCAAACCCGTTACCTCGATTTCGCCGGATTGCAGAAATACTGCTATCTGGTTGCGGGCGTGGTGGGCGAAGTCTCGGCCAAGATTTTTGGACAGACCGATCCCGCGACGACCGAATACGCACACAAGCTGGGCCTCGCGTTCCAGCTCACCAACATCATTCGCGATGTCGGCGAAGACGCGATGATGGGCCGCATCTACCTGCCCGTCTCGGAGCTGCAGCAATTCGACGTGAAGGCCCACGAAATCCTGAACCGCAAGTATTCGGACAATTTCGTGAACCTCATGCGCTTTCAGGCCGAACGCGCGCACAAGCTGTATGACGAGGCGTTTGCGCTGCTGCCCGCGGCCGACCGCCGCACGCAGAAACCCGGCTTGATGATGGCCAGCATCTACCGCACGCTGCTGCGCGAGATCGAGGCCGAAGACTTCAAGGTGTTGAACCAACGCATCAGCCTCACGCCGCTGCGCAAACTCTGGCTCGCGTGGAAGATGCAGGCCCTGGGGCGCATGTGATTCTTCAGGTGTCTGCCGTTCTGTTCCCGATCCCTTTTGCTTTTGGAGCCACGCGATGAAGGTCGCCATCATCGGTGCCGGCTGGGCCGGCATGGCCGCTGCGATCGGCGCATCTCAGGCGGGCCATTCGGTCACCGTGCTGGAGGCCGCTCGCACACTGGGCGGCCGCGCGCGCGCGGTGGCTGCTACCAACACCGACGGTTCGGCGCTGACGCTGGACAACGGCCAACACATCTTGATTGGCGCATATCAGGAATGCCAGCGGCTCATGCGCGTGGTCGGTGTCGACCCGCAGGCCGCCATGTTGCGCGTTCCGTTGTCGCTGAAATTCCCGGACGGCACCGGCCTGCAACTCAGCGATCTCGCCCCGCCCTGGGATGCCTTGTTCGGTATCACCTTCGCCAAGGGCTGGACGGTGCACGAGCGTTTTGCCTTGCTGCAACGCGCGAGCCTTTGGCGTATCCGCGGTTTTCAATGCAAGAGTGGTGAGAGCGTCGCCGATCTGTGCGCGGGTCTGCCTCCCAAGTTGCTGCAGGAATTCATCGATCCGCTGTGCATTTCGGCGCTCAACACGGTGGCCGCGGAATCCAGCGGTCGCGTGTTCCTGCGCGTGCTGAAAGACAGTCTGTTCAGCGGCAAAGGCGGCTCCAACATGCTGCTGCCGCGCGTGGATCTGAGCGAGCTGTTTCCAGCGGCCGCGGGGCGCTGGCTGCGAGCCAAGGGCCACCACGTCCTGCCCGGTTACCGCGTGCAGAACGTGCGCAGGCTGCAACCCGGCGAAGAATCCGGCACGTGGGCGGTCGACGAGGTGGGCTTTGACGCCGTGGTTCTCGCCACGCCGGCCCATGAATCCGCACGCCTGGTCGCCCTCGCCGCGGACTCCTGCAATTCCGGAACGACCTCCATGTACGACTGGGCTCGCCGAGCGCAGTCGCTGGAGTTTGCGGCCATCGCCACGGTGTATGCGAGCACCGCCAACCGAGAGTCCGCAGGGCTCAAAGCGCCCGTGCTGGCGCTGCGCTCTCAAGTGAATCGGCCCGCGCAATTCGTGTTCGACCGCGAACACCTCGGTGGTCCGGCCGGCCTGCTCGCCTTTGTGGTGAGCGCCTTCGAAGGCTCGCGCGACGAGCTCTCGGAACAGGTGCTGCTGCAGGCCCGGGAACAGCTGGGACTGGCCGACCTGCGCCACGTGCAGACCGTGGTCGAAAAGCGGGCCACGTTCAAATGCACGCCGGATCTGGTGCGCCCCTCCATGCAGATTGCACCGGGACTGTTCGCCTGCGCAGACTTTGTGGATGGCCCGTATCCGGCCACGCTCGAAGGGGCTGTGCTGCAGGGAACGGCAGCGGCCCAATTACTCGGCGCTTGACGGCAACGCTGCCGGTGCTTGGTTGCCGGACATCGAATTCGGCATAGCGTTCAGCACCGCACTCACAGCGGAACTCCGAGCCAGCACATCGGCCAGCGTGATCACTTCCATGCCGGTGTTGTGCCAGAAGCGCTCGAGCGAGTCGGAACGCTCGATCAGCAAACGCTGCACCAACGGCTGCAGCAAGGTGGTCGCCGGATCCGCCACCAGCAGGTAGCGGGCGTCCAGCGCCTCGGGAGCGCCGGGGGCCGATTCGTTGACCTGCACAATCCAGCCGAGGTTCGTGAGCGTCTCGAGTACCGGCTCCAGTTGCAGGGCATCGACGCCCATCACCTGCGCCGCCTGGCCGATGGCGATGCCATGCTCCGGCGTCTGCTGCGCGACCTGCAGATGCTGCAGCACCTCCACCGCCAACATGAAGTTCCAGCCCTGCCCTCCCGAGCGGCGCGCCACGCCCGCGATCAGGCTCGGCAGATAGGCCGCCACGACCGCGCCCAGCAGCACGATCACCCAGGCGACGTAGATCCAGAGCAGCAGAATCGGCAGCGTCGCAAAGGTGCCGTACAGCACCGAATAGGTGGGCACCGAGGCGATATAGATGCCCAGCACTTTCTTGGCCAGCTCGATGCCGACCGAGACAAAGATGCCACCGGCCCACGCATAGCGCCATGGCACCTGCACGTTGGGAACGTAGCGATACAGCCCCGCCATGCCGCCCGCGAGCAGGATGAATTCGATCGAATCAAAGATGAAACGCGTACCGTCCGGCAAGGCCTCGCCCAGCCCCCGGGACGCCGCCGACGCCACCCAGGTGGTGAGCGTCAGGCTGATCGCCAGCATCAGCGGACCGAGCGTGATCGCGGTCCAATAGATCAGCACGCGCTGGCTCAATGGCCGCAATTGGCGCACGCGCCAGATGTTGTTGAGCGTGCGGTCGATCGTGAGAATCAGCATCAGGGCCGTGACCATCAGGATCGACAGACCCACCGCGCCCAAGCCACTCGCCTTGGCCGCGAACTGTGTGAGGTAGTTCAACACCGGCCGCGAAATGGTGTCCGGAATCAGGCTGTCCACCAGCCAGCGCTGCAGCAGCAACTGCATTTTTCCGAAGATCGGAAATGCCGAAAAAACCGCCAGCGCCACGGTCACGAAGGGCACCAATGCCAATAGAGTGGTGAAGGTCAGACTGGCCGCGGTCAGCCCCAGGCGATCCTCCTGGTAGCGCTCGCGCAAAGTCTGTGCCGTTGTGCGCCACGGAAAACGAGAAACCCCCTCCAGCCACGACTCGAGGCGCGTGGCAAGATTGCGAAGGGACAAGGTCATCATGGATATGATCGCAGTCTGGGGACAATGCAGGGGGAACGAACGAGACTCTCTGCCAAATAGTTGCCGGCCGGGCTGGCTTGCTGCCACGGCCGTCATTTTTGCAATGAACCCCAATGTGTACGAGACCCCGATCTTATCGAACCCCCATCAAGCTGCAATGACCGTTTCCTCACAAGCTGATCGAACCCCAGGCGCCGACACACCACCAGCCCCCCCCCTCCAACCCGCCGTGTTTCAGGGCGATGTGGCGGCCACGCGCTGGCTTGCGGTGGGCAGTCTGCTGGGGCTCATCGTCTTGAGTCTGGCGTGGGAACTGTGGCTCGCGCCGCTGCGTCCGGGCGGCTCGTGGCTGGCGCTCAAGGCATTGCCGCTGTGCATTCCTCTGGCCGGCCTGCTCAAGCGCCGCATGTACACCTACCGCTGGGTGAGCCTGATGATCTGGCTGTATTTCACCGAAGGCGTGGTGCGCGCCTGGAGCGACAAGTCCCCAGGCAACTGGCTGGCGATGATCGAAGTCCTGCTCTGCGTCCTGCTCTTCATTGCCTGCGCCATGCATGTGCGCTGGCGTCAGAAATCCGTCCGCGCTGCTGCAGCAACCGCCACCACGGCAGCATCAGCCCCCTGATTCAGTCCTTTTCACAGATACCCGACCATGCCCCATTCCGCCTTTCTTGATCGTCTGCGCCACATCGTCGGTGCTGCCAATGTGTTGACCGAAGGCGATCTGATCGCGTGGGAACAGGACTGGCGTCGCCGCGTCCACGGCAAGGCACTGGCCGTGGTGCGCCCCGGCAACACCCAGGAGGTCGCCGCGGTCGTGCGGGCCTGCGCCGATGAGAACATCAGCATCGTGCCGCAAGGCGGCAACACCGGGCTGTCGGTGGGATCGACCCCCGACGAATCCGGCACTCAGGTGGTCCTGAGCCTCACCCGCATGAACGCGGTGCGGCACATCGATCACGACAATCTGACGATGACGGTGGACGCTGGCTGCATCCTGCAAAGCCTGCAAGAGGCCGCCGACAAAGAAGATTTTCTGTTCCCGCTCTCGCTGGCGGCGGAAGGCAGTTGCACCATCGGCGGCAATCTGGGCACCAACGCAGGCGGCACGCAAGTCGTGCGCTACGGCAACACGCGCGACCTGTGCCTGGGGCTGGAAGTGGTGACGCCAGAAGGCGAAATCTGGGATGGTTTGAAGGGCCTGCGCAAAGACAACACGGGTTACGACCTGCGCGATCTGTTCATCGGCAGCGAAGGCACGCTCGGCGTGATCACCGGCGCGACCATGAAGCTCTACCCCAAGCCCGCCGCGCAACTCACCGCCTGGGCGGCAGTGCCCTCGATGCCCGCGGCCGTGCGCCTGCTGGGTCTGGCCCACCGACAACTCGGCGCGGGCTTGACGGGTTTCGAGGTGATGGGCCAGTTTGCGCTCAGCTTTGTGTCGCGCCACATGCCGCAGCTGCGCATTCCCTTCACCGACATGAAGGATGAAGCGCCCTACTGCGTGCTGCTCGAAAATTCCGACAGCGAATCCGAACAACATGCCCGCGAGCGCTTCGAGCAATTGCTGGAGCTGGCGCTCGAAGACGGCTGCGTGGTCGACGCCGTGGTGGCCGAAAGCCTCGCCCAGGCCAATGAACTCTGGCACATCCGCGAAAGCATTCCGCTCGCTCAGGCCGAGGAAGGCCCGAACATCAAACACGATATTTCGGTCGCCGCCTCGCGCATCCCCGACTACGTGGAATACACCGACGCCATGCTGCAGCGCGAACTGCCGGGCGTGCGCATCGTGAACTTCGGCCATCTGGGCGACGGCAATCTGCACTACAACGTGCAGGCGCCGAGCGAAGGCGACCCCAAGGCCTTCATGCTCGAGCACGAGGACCGTGTGAACCATCTGGTCTATGAATCGGTCGCCAAGTTCGGCGGTTCCTTCTCTGCCGAGCACGGCGTGGGCGGGCTCAAGGTCGACAAGCTGCAGAAGTACCAGTCGCCGGTGGCCCTCAAGATGATGCGCGCCGTCAAGAATGCGCTCGATCCCCAGGGAATCATGAATCCGGGCCGCGTGCTGCCGGTCGAGCCGAAATAAGCCCGACACCATTCGGGGTAATTCGTTGCTCCGTCGACACGCCTTTGTCACCTCTCTCCTGCAAGAGGTGACCCCGCGATGGGAATGGCTTCCCATCGCCAAGGTGCTTCTCGCACCCTCCTGCCGGACTCGCGTTGGCATGGCACACTAGGGCTTGTTTTTCAGTTTTCTTGCGCCTTTCAGGGCGCAGATAGCCTTTCGGTCCATCATGAGTTTGAACACCACACCA
This sequence comes from uncultured Comamonadaceae bacterium, assembly GCA_937862875.1. Taxonomy (GTDB): domain Bacteria; phylum Pseudomonadota; class Gammaproteobacteria; order Burkholderiales; family Burkholderiaceae_C; genus Diaphorobacter_A. The sequence goes on along the minus strand of CALMCS010000439.1, from coordinate 1,745 downwards.
CGCCCCGTGCGCTCCCAATACGAAGATTTTCTGCGTCACGTCTATGAAAATGGCGTGGCCAAAACCGACCGTACGGGCACGGGAACACGCAGCGTGTTCGGTCACCAGATGCGTTTTGACCTCTCCGAGGGCTTTCCGCTGGTCACCACCAAGAAGGTGCACCTCAAATCCATCATTCTGGAACTGCTCTGGTTCCTCCGCGGCGACAGCAATGTCCAATGGCTGCAGGAACGCGGTTGCACCATCTGGAACGAATGGGCGCGCGACGACGGCGACCTGGGCCCGGTCTACGGCGTCCAATGGCGCAGCTGGCCCACGCCCGAGGGCGGCCACATCGACCAGATCGCCGAGGTCATGAAGCAGCTCAAGTCCAACCCAGACAGCCGCCGCATCATCGTCAGCGCATGGAACGTGGCCGATCTCTCGAAGATGGCACTCATGCCCTGCCACGCGTTCTTCCAGTTCTACGTGGCGGACGGCAAGCTCAGCTGCCAGCTGTACCAGCGCAGCGCCGACATTTTCCTCGGCGTGCCCTTCAACATCGCCAGCTACGCCATGCTCACGCACATGATTGCCCAGCAATGCGATCTGGAAGTGGGCGACTTCATCTGGACCGGCGGCGACTGCCACATCTACAACAACCATTTCGAACAGGTCGAGACGCAACTGGCCCGCACGCCGTTTGCCTATCCCACGCTCCAGATCAAGCGCCGCCCCGATTCGATTTTTGACTACGAATATGACGATTTCGAGGTCGTCGGCTACGAGCACCACCCAGCCATCAAGGCCCCCGTGGCGGTTTGAGACTATGTTTGGGCTTTCACTAGTTTGAGCACACGAGGGACAGAGCCATGCAAATCAATTTGATCTACGCCCGCGCCGACAACGGCATCATCGGCAAAGACGGCGTCATGCCCTGGCATCTGCCGGAGGACCTGGCGCACTTCAAGGAACTGACCCAGGGCCGCCCGGTCATCATGGGCCGCAAGACCTGGGACTCGCTGCCCGAGCGCTTCCGCCCCCTGCCCGACCGCATCAACATCGTGGTCACCCGCCAGGAAGTCTGGCAGCAGGAAGGCGCCAAGCCGGCCACCAGCCTGGAAGACGCCCTGCAAATCGCCGGCCAGAGCGCAGACACCGTCTGGGTCATGGGCGGCGCACAGATCTACGCGCAAGCCCTGCCATTGGCCCACCGCGTCGAAGTCACCGAAATCCACCGCGAGTTCGAAGGTGATGTCTACGCTCCCACGCTCGGCCCAGAGTGGAAAGAGATCGCGCGCAGCAATCAGGTGGCTGCGAATGGGTTGTCGTTCAGTTTTGTGACGTTCGAGCGGCAAGACTGAGGGCGTTGGTTCGGGCGGGATGTTGACTTCCTGCCGACTTCCAAATATTTCGAAGGGAGTCGCCCGGTAACAGGGCACTTCTGAGCCGAGCCAAATTGTCGAAGCGTCGATCACAGGCAATTGATGCGAGAACTGGCACTGAAATCCAGCGACTTGGCGCTCTGCCGTTTTCAATGAATGGTTCACTTTCAGCATTCGCTGAAATAACCGTATTCAGTGAAACCTGCTTGCTCAAAGTAGAAGTTCGGCCCGCAAAATTCTAAGAAATCAGCATTTTGACGGGCAAGACTGACGATCGATAACATTGATTTGCACGATAACAACAACAATGTTATCGTGCATTTTTAACGTTACAAACGCCCATTCCCGTGTCGCCTCTCGCACCCCGCGTTCAGCACTATC
>CALMCS010000438.1 GCA_937862875.1 uncultured Comamonadaceae bacterium | reverse complement strand
GGATATCGAAGCAACTCTTGGTAGCAGATTTCGTGTCTGCAGCAAGGACTAACGGCCGCGCGCAAGCACGCGGGCTTCTCTTATTCAATTGTCAGCCAGCCAGCGATCTACGGACCGACGGACGACCGGCTCCCCACCCTCACTTGCGCCGCGTCACCAGCAATCGCGATATGGCGTGTGAGGTGTCCAGCAGCTGTGGCAGCAGGTCGTTTTTCATCATCTCCATGCTCGTGCGGTTGGATTGGCCGCTGATGTTGAGCGCTGCAATGGTGGTGCCGCTGCGGTCCTTGATGGGGGCGGCTACGGAGGTCAGGCCTTCTTCGAGTTCTTGATTCAGCAGGCACCAGCCCTGTTCGCGCGCTTCGCGGATGCGGGTGAGCAAGGTTTCGTCGTCGATGGCGGTGTATTGCGTGTACTGCTTGCGCGGCAGGGTGGCCAGGCGTCTTTGCAATTCTTCTTCGGGCAGGGCGGCCAGAAGGACGCGGCCCAGTGAGGTCCAGAACGCCGGGAGGCGTGAGCCGATGGCGAGGTTGGTGCTCATGATTTTGTGGGTGTGCACGCGCAGCACATAGACGATTTCCAGTCCGTCGAGCACGGCGGCGGAGCAGGATTCGTGGACCTTGTCGACGAGCGATTCCATCGACGGTTCGGCCAAATCCCACATTGGCATTGAGGTCAGATAGGCGAATCCGAGGTCCAGAATTTTGGGCGTGAGGCGAAAAAGTCGGTCATCGCTCTCCACATATCCAAGGGTTTGCAACGTCAACAGAATGCGCCGCGCACCGGCCCGGGTGAGGCCGGTTTGGGAGGCTACTTCAGAGAGAGTTTGCTCGGACGAGCTCGCGCTGAAGGAGCGGATGACTTCGAGCCCGCGCGCAAAAGATTGGACGTAGGTGTCCCCTGGTTTAGGGTTATCCCTAGGCGTCAATGGATTGTGGTTCATGGGTGTTCCGTCCTAGAATTCATTATACGAACATTTGTTCTTATTGCGAACAAATTCAAAAGAACACTCAGCCGGATCGAGTTCCGGCGTCTTTCTCAACTCCAACCCATCAACACATGATCAACAAGATTGCGGACTCAGTGGCCCAGGCCCTGGCGGGCATCCAGGACGGTGCCACGGTATTGATCGGCGGATTCGGCACGGCCGGCATTCCCGGTGAACTGATTGACGGTCTGATAGAGCAGGGCGCGCGCGACCTGACCGTGGTGAACAACAACGCCGGCAATGGCGACTCGGGTCTGGCGGCCTTGCTCAAGGCCGGCCGGGTTCGCAAGATTCTTTGCAGCTTCCCGCGTCAGGCGGACAGCTATGTGTTTGACGAGCTGTATCGCAGCGGCAAGCTGGAACTCGAACTGGTGCCACAGGGCAATCTGGCCGAGCGTCTGCGTGCCGCCGGTGCGGGTGTGGGCGCGTTCTTCTGCCCGACCGGTTTCGGTACGGAGTTGGCCGCGGGCAAGGAAACCCGTGAGATCAACGGTCGCCAGTACGTGCTGGAGTACCCGATCCACGGTGACGTGGCGCTGATCAAGGCGGAAGCCGGTGATCGCTGGGGCAATCTCACGTTCCGCAAGGCGGCGCGCAATTTTGGTCCCGTCATGGCGATGGCTGCCAAGCGCACGATCGCGTCGGTTCACGACGTGGTGGAGTTGGGCGAGCTCGATCCTGAAAACATCGTGACCCCCGGAATTTTCGTGAGCCAGATCGTGAAGATCGATCGCGTGGCGACGCAGGCCGGCGGCTTCAAGAAGTAATGCAAAGCACTGCAGCACTGCGCTGAACTGAACAGCGCACGCACAGCAAAGGATCGAACGATGAGCACTTACCAAAAACGAACCAAAGACGAGTTGGCCCGCCGCGTGGCGCAGGACATTCACGATGGCGCCTATGTGAATCTCGGCATCGGTATGCCGACGCAGGTGGCCAATCACATTCCCGCAGGTCTCGAGATCATTCTGCAGAGCGAGAACGGCATTCTCGGCATGGGCCCAGCGCCCGCTGCCGGTGCGGAAGATTACGACCTGATCAATGCCGGCAAGCAGCCCGTGACGCTGCTGCCGGGCGGCGCGTTCTTTCACCACGCCGACAGCTTCGCGATGATGCGCGGCGGTCATCTGGACATCTGCGTGCTGGGCGCGTTTCAGGTGTCCACCACCGGTGATCTGGCGAACTGGAGCACCGGCGAGCCGGGCGCGATTCCGGCCGTGGGTGGCGCGATGGATCTGGCCATCGGTGCCAAGCAGACCTGGGTCATGATGGACTTGCTGACCAAGAAGGGTGAGAGCAAGATCGTGGCGCAATGCACGTATCCGCTCACCGGCATTGGCTGCGTCAAGCGCATCTACACCGACGTCGCGACGCTGGCCTGCACCGCGCAGGGTCTGCAGCTGATCGATATGGTGGAAGGATTGGAACTGGCCGAGCTGGAGAAGCTCGTGGGTCAACCGATCAAGGCCGCCTGACGCATCCGTGCAGCATGCGAGCGAGCAAGCGAACAAGCAAGCACGCACGCAGCATCTGATTTTTCGAAGCACATCAATCAAGTACCAACAAGTACTAACGGGGACACCGAAATGACAACTCAAGCATTTATCTGCGACGCCATCCGCACACCGTTTGGTCGCTACGGCGGCGCGCTGTCGGGCGTGCGTACGGATGACCTGGGCGCACTGCCGATCAAGGCGCTCATGGAGCGCAATCCGAATGTGGACTGGAAGGCCGTGACCGATGTGATCTACGGTTGCGCCAATCAGGCCGGTGAAGACAACCGCAACGTGGCACGCATGTCCTCGCTGCTGGCCGGTCTGCCCGTGGAAGTGCCGGGTGCCACGCTGAACCGCCTGTGCGGTTCGGGCCTCGACGCCGTGGGCAGCGCAGCGCGCGCCATCAAGGCGGGCGAAGCGACGTTGATGATCGCTGGCGGTGTGGAGAGCATGAGCCGCGCACCGTTCGTGATGCCCAAGGCCGAGAGCGCATTCAGCCGCAACAACGCGGTGTACGACACCACCATCGGCTGGCGCTTCGTGAACAAGCTCATGAAGCAGCAGTACGGCGTGGATTCGATGCCCGAGACGGCAGAGAACGTCGCGGACGATTTCAAGATCGAGCGCGAAGCGCAGGACCGCCTGGCCATGTCCTCGCAGCTCAAGGCTGCCGCGGCCATCGCTGCAGGCTACCTCGCCAAGGAAATCATTCCCGTGACGATGGCCCAGAAGAAGGGCGATCCGATCGTGTTCTCGCAGGACGAGCACCCCCGTGCCACGACCCTCGAGGCGCTGGCCAAGTTGAAGGGCGTTGTGCGTCCCGATGGCACGGTCACCGCGGGCAATGCCTCGGGCGTGAACGATGGCGCTTGCGCGCTGTTGCTGGCCGACGAACGCACAGCCGCGCAATACAGCCTGGTGCCGAAGGCGCGTGTGGTGGGCATGGCTACGGCCGGTGTCGCTCCGCGCATCATGGGCTTTGGTCCTGCGCCTGCCGTGCGCAAGGTGCTGGCACTGACGGGCCTGACGCTGGATCAGATGGACGTGATCGAGCTGAACGAAGCGTTTGCCGCACAAGGCCTGGCCGTGCTGCGCGATCTGGGCATTGCGGACGATGACAAGCGCGTCAACCAATGGGGCGGCGCGATCGCTCTGGGTCACCCACTGGGTGCTTCCGGTGCGCGTCTGGCGACGACTGCAGTGAACCAGCTGCACACGCTCGGCGGCCGCTACGCACTGTGCACGATGTGCATCGGCGTGGGCCAGGGCATTGCGGTGATTCTGGAAAAAGTGTGATGTGGGCGCGCTCCGACTGAGGGGCGCGTTCAAGCCCTTCTCTCGCCAGCGGGAGAGGGGTCCGAAGACTGCGCGTGAGCGCGCTTCAATGGAAGGAATAGTGAAGTGAATCAGAGCAACGAACCATTCATCGCCGTGCAAGGCGGCCAACTCCGCGTTCGTGTGGAAGGTCCACAGGGCGCGCCAGCGCTGCTGTTCTCCAATTCGCTCGGCACCACGCTCGAGATGTGGGATGCGCAGGCGGCGAAGTTCTCGAAGGACTTTCGCGTCATCCGTTACGACACACGCGGTCATGGTGGCAGCGTGGTGTCCGAAGGCGCGTACAGCTTCGATCTGCTCGGCGCGGACGTGGTGGCGATTCTCGATGCACTGCAGATCGAGCGCGCGCATTTCTGCGGCATCTCCATGGGCGGCTTCACGGGTCTGTGGTTGGGCATCCACGCGGCAAGCCGCATGAACAGCATCGCGGTGTGCAACAGCGCCGCCAAGATCGGTACGCCCGATGGTTGGAATACACGTGCCGCGATGGTGCGTGAAAAGGGTGTGGCGGCGATGCAGGAGCTGGCGGATTCGTCGCCCTCGCGCTGGTTCACCGAAGACTTCATCAAGGCCCAGCCTGAGGTGGTGGCACGTGCGCAGTCGTGGATCGCTGCGGTGAATCCTGTGGGCTATGCCGGTTGCTGCGAAGCCCTGGCGGGTGCCGATGTGCGCGAGCAGATTGCCAGCATCGCCGTGCGGACGTTGATCGTTGCGGGCAGTGCCGATCCCGTCACCACGGTGGCGGATGGTGAGTTCATGCAGCAGCACATTCGCGGTGCCCAGTTGGCGCAAGTGCCGGCATCGCATCTGTCGAATCTGGAAGCACCACAGGCATTTGATGACGCATTGGCGCAGTTTCTGCGCGCGTGATCGGGTGATGGGGTGATCCTGTGAATGGGTGATGGCCAGCCGGCGGTTCAGTCGGTTGGCAGGTTGAGTGAATTGAGTCGAGTTAGTCGAGTTGAGTGGTGGTGGATATGACGGATCAGAAAACAGCAAGCAACCCGCGCTGGAAGCAGCGCCCCGAAGGTTCGACCTGGGGTGACTTTGGTGTGAACGACCAACTCGGGCGGCTGAATTTGCTCACGCGCGAGAAGGTGTTGCAGGGCGTGGCCGAGGTGCGTGATGGCTTGAGCTTTGCGCTCAGCCTGCCACTCGACTATCCCGGCGGCAACGCGCTGAACCCGAACCGCAATCCACCCGTGCTGCGTCCATTGCTGCGCAAGGGACTGGTGAATTTCAACTGCCTGCTGGGCGAGCTGGAGCCGGGCCGCACCGATGTGCTGTCCGATGATCTGGCGATTCTGCATCTGCAGTACTCCACGCAATGGGACGGTCTTGCGCACGCGGGCGGCATGTTCGACGCGAACGGCGACGGCCTGCCCGAGGCGGTCTACTACAACGGATTTCGCGCGGGGCGCGAGATCGTCGGCCCCGCCGATGCCAGCGACTGTGGCGTGCCCGCTTCGCCGGGTGCGGCGAAGAGCACGTCTTCGGCCGGCCCGCTCGGCATCGAAGGCATGGCCGCGACCGGCGTGCAAGGGCGCGGCGTGATGATCGATCTGCACGCGCATCTTGGTGATGCGCGGACGGTGGTGGGTTACGACACGCTGATGCGCGTGATGGAGGCCGACAAGGTGTCGGTCGAAAAGGGCGACATCGTTTGTCTGCACACCGGCTTTGCCCAGCTTGTGCTGGGCATGAACAAGCAACCCGATCCGGCGGTGCTGGGTCACAGCAGCGCGGTGCTCGATGGCCGCGATGACAAGCTGCTGCAGTGGATCACCGACAGCCAGTTGGCCGCGATTGCGGCGGACAACTACGCCGTCGAATCGTTCCCTGCCAAGGCGGGTCCGGCCTGCTGCGCGGCGCTGCCGCTGCACGAGCATTGCCTGTTCAAGCTGGGTGTGCATCTGGGCGAGCTGTGGCATCTCACGCCGCTTGCCCACTGGCTGCGCGAGCGGGGTCGCAATCGCTTCCTGCTGACCGCGCCGCCGCTGAATTTGCCCGGAGCCATTGCGTCCCCCGTGACGCCGGTAGCGACGGTTTGAATTGAATGGAAGCCAACAGATTTGATCTGAATGAAGATCAGTGATCGGCCGGTACGGTTTGCCTGATGGGTGAACCGCCGCGCCGCAAAGAGTCGCCGGGCGCTCCCCCTTTGTCCGGCCGTATGAAAGTGGGTCGTCCCTGCGCCTGTGCCGTGCACAGCGCCGAGAACGGCTGCCGTGTTCCGCCAATGTGACGACCTGCGTGCGCGCTTGCGTGCATACGTCAATACGTGCCTGCTTGTTTGCTTGCTTGCCTGTATTGCAGTCCTCAGAATTTCCCCTGGAGTTTTTTCATGACCACTTCTACAACCCGTGAGCGCGTGCTCATCACCGGCGGCGGCGCCGGCATTGGTGCCGCCACTGCAGAGCGATGCCGTGCAGACGGCTTCGAGCCCATCGTGATTGACCGCGTGGTCGACCATGTGCCCGGTGGCATTCAGGCCGATCTGTCCAACCCGGTGGAGACGGCGCGCGCGCTGGAGCAGGCATTGGCCGGCGGCCCCATCACCCGCCTCGTGAACAACGTGGGTGTGGTGGTTCCTGCGGATGCCGAATCGCAGACGCTCGAACAATTCGACCTGGCCTACGCGCTCAATCTGCGTTGCTCGCTGCAGTGCATGCAGGCCGTTCTGCCGGGCATGAAAGAAGCCGGTTTCGGCCGCATCGTGAACATGTCTTCGCGTGCCGCCTTGGGCAAGGATCTGCGCACCGCGTACTCCGCCACCAAGGCCGGCCTGATCGGCATGACACGCGTCTGGGCGTTGGAGCTGGGTCGTTTTGGCATCACCGCCAACGCGATTGGCCCCGGCCCGATTCGCACGGAACTGTTCGACAAGGCCAACCCGCCCGATGCTCCGCGCACGCAGAACATCATCAACGCGGTACCGGTGAAACGCGTCGGCATGCCCGACGACGTGGCACATGCCACGGCCTATTTTCTCGATGCGCGCAGCGGTTTCGTCACCGGCCAGGTGCTGTATGTCTGCGGCGGCATGACGGT
>CALMCS010000437.1 GCA_937862875.1 uncultured Comamonadaceae bacterium | reverse complement strand
AGCGCGAACGACTGTCATCTATCGTGCCATGAAACGAGCAACCTCGCAGGCATCGGCTCACCTCAGAAATTTCGAAAACCACCGGTCGCGAAACCTACAATTGCGACCCCATGTCCCAAAAAATCACACCCGGCACCATCGTGCTGTTGGCAACCGCCCCGCTCATGTGGGCAGGCAACGCGGTCACCGGCAAGCTCGTGTATGGCCTGATCCCGCCCATCACGCTGAACTTCATTCGCTGGATGTTGGCGTTCATCATTCTGCTGCCGTTTGCGTGGCAGGTGCTGCGGCCGAACAGCGATCTTTGGCAGCACTGGCGGCGCTACAGCCTGCTCGGATTGTTGGGCGTGGGCAGCTACAACGCGCTGCAATACATGGCGCTGCAAACCTCGTCGCCGCTCAACGTCACGCTGGTGAGTGCGGGCACGCCGGTGTGGATGCTGATCATCGGTGCGCTGTTCTTTGGCGTGCCGGCGCGGCCACAGCAAATCGCGGGCGCGATGCTGTCCGTGGTCGGCGTGCTGACGGTGCTCAGCCACGGCAGTCTGCAGCAGCTCCTGTCGCTGCGACTGGTGACGGGGGACCTGTACATCGTGCTGGCGACCATCGCATGGGCGTTCTACAGCTGGCTGCTGGTGCGCACCACCGAGCCCGCCGGCATACGCAGCAATTGGGCGGCTTTTCTGATGGCGCAGATGGTGTTCGGCGTGGTGTGGTCGGGGGCGTTCGCGGGTGCCGAATGGTCGCTCGGTCAGCGCGACATCACCTGGGGTTGGCCGTTGGCCGCCGCACTCGCCTTCATCGTGATGGGCCCGGCGATTCTGGCGTATCGCAACTGGGGTCTGGGCGTGCAACGCGCGGGGCCGGTGATGGCGGGTTTCTTCATCAACCTCACGCCGCTGTTCGCCGCGTTGCTGTCGATGGCGCTGCTGGGCGAGGCCCCGCATCTCTACCACGCTGTCGCATTTTTGCTGATTGTCGGCGGCATCGTGATTTCTTCGCGCCGCAGTTGAGTGGGACCGAACCCCGTATCACACACGGACACCTCACGACACGACTGTGACGCGCGACGTCGTGACACCAAATCGTCATATTTCTGTCAAGACATCGTCATCCTGGCTTTCTAGTATCTGCGCAAGAGAGCGAGGGAATGAGTCCACCCATAAAAACCCGGGCGACCTTGCTTCTCGTATCGAACCGCGCGTTCCCACCCCTCGGGATCTGCGCGACCGTTTCTTTATTCATACGAAAACGCACGATGTCCAACACCCCACTGACGACCCGCCGCAAGGCCCTGCAACTGTTCGCCGGTATTCCACTTCTGCCATTGGGCGCTGGCGGCTCCGTGGCCGCACTTCTGTCCGCCTGTGGCGGCGGCGGTAGCGGTGGTGGCGTGGCTGTCAAATCCGTGAGCTTCACGGGCATGGCCGCCCCCACTTTGCAAACACCCGCCGCCATGGCCACCACCAGCGTCGGCTCGGCACTGAAGGTGACCTTTGCAGACGATTCGGCACAAACCTTCAACCTCGCCTACCAACCGTTCTTCATCACCGGCGACATGGTTGCCGATGGCAAGGGCGGAAAGATTCTGGCGGGCGGCTACCTCGACATCAACAACAAGCCGATCATCGACGCCACAGTGGCGGGCAGCGAGCGCCAGTATTTCTCGGACTCGCCGGATGGCACGTCGCTGCTGACCGTGGCCGACGCCAAGGTTGACGGCGTGAAGGGCAAGCCCGTCTTCGCAGTCGTTCAGTTCGAATACACGACCTGGGCACAGGACGGCAAGACCGACATGTACGGCAAGCTGCCTTCGCCGATCGCCGTGCTCACGCTCGACCAAGACCAAACCACGGGCAAGCTGAGCCTGGTGAAGTACCACAACGTCGACACCTCCAAGGTGCACGGCCTGTGGATCACCTGCGGTGCCAGCATTTCGCCATGGGGCACGCATCTGTCGAGCGAAGAGTACGAGCCCGACGCATTCAGCGCTTCGTCCAGCAGCCAGTTCAAGGCCTACAGCAAGAACCTGTACGGCAACGAAACCACGGCCAATCCGTACCACTACGGCCACATGCCCGAAGTGACCGTGAACAAGGACGGCACCGCCTCCATCAAGAAGCATTTCTGCATGGGCCGCATCTCGCACGAACTCGTGCAGGTCATGCCCGACCAGCGCACCGCACTCATGGGTGATGACGCCACCAACAGCGGCTACTTCGTGTTTGTGGCTGACAAGGAAAAGGATCTGTCCTCGGGCTCGCTGTATGTCGCCAAGGTCGGTGCCGGTTTCTCCATCGATCCCGCCGCCAAGAGCACGGCAGCTCTGACCTGGATCAAGCTGGGATCGGCGACCAGCGCCGAAATCGAGAACCTGGCCAACACGCTCAAGCCCACGGACATCATGACCGTGGCCAAGACCGACCCCAGCGACTCCAGCTACACCAAGATCGTGGCCAACGGCAAGACCGAGTGGATCAAGATCAACCCCGGCATGGACAAGGCCGCAGCCTTCCTCGAAACCCACCGCTACGCCGCCTTCAAGGGCGCGAGCATGGGCTTCACCAAGATGGAAGGCACGACCGTCAACGCCAAGGACAAGGTCGCCTACTCCGCACTGCAGAACTGCCAATCGGCCATGGTGGCCGGCAACGCCGCCAACGTGCCGGGCAACGGCATCTCGATCCCCAAGGCATTGAACGCTGGCGTCGTCATGGCACTGAACCTGCGCGGCGGCCAGAAGGACCTGGCTGGCGGCGCGATCAACAGCGAATGGATGCCCGTCGACACCAAGGCCCTGCTGGCCGGTGAAGACATCACCGCCGACGCGCTGGGCAACACCGGCAACCCGAACAAGATCTGCAACCCCGACAACCTCAAGTTCTCGGAAAAGATGCGCACCCTGTTCATCGGCGAAGACTCCAGCCAGCACGTGAACAACTTCCTGTGGGCCTACAACATCGACACCAAGGCGCTGGCACGCGTCATGTCGATCCCCGCAGGTGGCGAATCCACCGGTCTGCACGCTGTCGACGAAATCAACGGCTGGACCTACATCATGAGCAACTTCCAGCACGCCGGTGACTGGGGCGGCATCCACGCGGTCGTGAAGGAGACGCTGGATCCGCTGATCAAGGCCAACTACAAGAACAAGGCCGGTGCGGCCGTGGGTTACCTGACGGGTACACCCAACCAGCCTTCGCTGAAGTCCTGATGTTCTGAAACCCTTGCACGAGCCCTTCGTGCAGGATCTCCCCAAACTCGCGCGCCGCAAGGCCCGCGAGTTTTTCTCATTGGGGCGTCCAAAACACCGGCCGCCGCAGCCCTCGGCGTTCACGCGAACCACACCGCAAAATACGTTGAAATTTATTGATATACAAAATATCATTTGCCAAAGCTATTAAACAGAGGCCCGCCACGCGGCGACTGCAATCGCTTCGCAATGGCCCCATTCCCCGGCATCCCCGACATGCCTGTTTGAGAGAGAAAGCCGACCCATGACAGGACTGCCAGCCGCCCGCCAATCAGACATGACCCTTCACGGGGGGCCGATCACGCAGGGCTCGCTCACGGTGAATATCGGGACGGCAGGCGGGGTGGCCTGCTCCGTCTGTCCGGGCGGTGTGGCAGAAGGCAATCCGGTCAACCCGGTGCTGGGAGCCAAGGTGGTGACGCCCGAGACCGACCTCGCCTTGCCCGATCCCCTGCCCTTCGTCGTGAGCCGGGAATACTCGAGCTACCAGACCGATTCGCCCGCACCCGTGGGCCTGCTCGGCCCCGGTTGGTGGCTGTCGGTTGAGGCCTCGCTGATGCAGTCGGATGGCCTCCTGCAGTTCAATGACAGCAAGGGCCGCAGCATTCGCTTCGAGTCCCTGCAGCCGGGACAATCCGCGTACAGCCGCAGCGAAAGCCTCTGGATCGTGCGCGGTGGAACCGATCGACTCGACAAGCCCACGAACAACCTGGCCGCAAGACTGAGCATTGCGTGGCAGGGCCTGCACGCCGAAGACCGCGGCAATCCCTCGATGTTCTTCGCCACCAACGATCCACTGGGTCCCTGGTGGATTTTCGGGTCGCGCGAACAGAGCACTGACATCAACGGTCTGCGCCTGCATCTGCTGGGTCTCAACGATCGCTTCGGAAACACACAAAGAATTCGGCGAGACCCAGCGCAGAACGGCTGGCTCGTACAAGACGCCAGCGGCCGCCAATATCGGCTTGAAACGCAATCGCTGTGCGCCGCCTCCCCCGCGGGCACGCACGGCTGGGGCGAAGACCCTGGCGTGCGCCTGATCGCCGTCTACCTGACGCACGACCCGCATTCCGCCGAGCCTCCGCCAGCGCTGCCCCTGGTGCGCTACGAATACAGCGCCCGAGGCGAGCTCGCGTCGGTCTACGGGCGCAGCGGACTGCTGCAGCGCAGCTTCCAATACCACCCGCAGTTGCCGGGCAGAATGGTGTCCCACGCCTTTGCGGGCCGACCTGCCGTCACCTACGTGTACAACAGGGAGGGCAAGGTCGTCGAGCAGCACCGGCCCGGCGCGCTCTCCTACCGCTTTGACTACAGCGCCGATTCCACCACCGTGACGGACAGCCTGGAGCGCACGCGAATCTACCGTTTCAAGGGCCAGCAAGGACTGAAACGGGTCGTTCAACTGCAGCACGCGGACGGCTCGGTCACCGCGAGCCACTTCGACAGCAACGGGCGCCTCACCAGCAGCGTGGACGCACTGGGGCGCGAGACGAGTTACGAGCTGGACACCGTCACCGGAGACCTGCGTTCGGTCACCGATCCGGACGGCCAGAAAACCCAGTGGGAATACAACGCACATGGCCAGATCGTGTCGGTGCGCGGCTCGGCGGGTGCGAGCGAGCACTTTGAATACGACACGCTGGGCCGCCCCAGCGCGACTACCGATGCCCTGGGCCACACCACACGCTTTCACTACGCCGATGAAAGAAGCGAACAGCCCCACGCCATCGAAGACGCCAAGGGCGGAAAAGTGCGCTTGGCATGGACTCCTACTCAGCAGCAAGCGAGCGTCACCGACTGCTCGGCCAGCGTGACCCGTTATCGCTACAACCGCTGGGGCCAACTGGTTCAACAGCAGGGCGAGGAAGGCAGCGGCTTCAGCAACGAATTCGACCCTCTTGGCAGAATCGTTGCACGCATCGACGCATTGGGCCAGGCCACCAGGTATGCCTACAGCGCCGCCGGTGATCTCATGGTCATTACCGGTCCCGATGGCAAAAGCACCCGCGTCGAGCGAGACGCCTCGGGTCGCATGATCGCGCGCCATCAAGGTGGGCTCATTCAGCGCTACGAGTACAACGCGGCCGGACGACTCACCGCCTTCACGAACGAAAACGGTGCGCGCGCCACGTTTGCGTACGACGTGATGGATCGCATCGTCTCTCAGCTCAACATCGACGGACGCCAACAGACCTACCGCTTCAACGCTGCAGGGGAGTTGATCGAGAGCGTGGACGCCGGACTCGTGAGCCGCTTTCGCTACGACGCGGGCGGCCGCCTGCTGGAGCGCCACACCGGAAACGACGCATCCGCGCAGCAACGCCAACGCTTCATCTATGACGCCGCCGGTCAGCTCCAACAGGCCCTGCATCACACCGAAATCGGCGGCAATGGAATCAGCGTGCAATTCGAACGCGACCTGCTCGGCCGCGTCGTGCGGGAAACGCAATCCATCGAAGACGCACAAGGCAATCCCGTCTGGAAATTCAGCGCCGCACATGTCTTCAACGAAATCGGGGTCGAGAAGCAAACCGACTACGACGGCCTCAGCAGCATCCAGTGGCTGACCTACGGGTCGGGCCACCTGCACGGAGTCGCGCTCGGCCATCGCACGGTGGTGGATTTCGAACGCGATCGTCTACACCGCGAAGTGAAGCGGAAGTTCGGCCCCTTCCAGGCCAGCCGCAGCTACGACAGGCTGTCGCGCCTGTCGCAGATCGATGCGCACAGCCCCCTGATCGGCGAAGAAGAAAAAGACGCGTCCTTGAACCGCGCCTATCGCTACGACCTTGCGAGCCAGCTCGTCCAGATGGAAACGGCCGCCGGACCGCACCTGTACGACTACGACGAGGCCGGTCGCTTGATCAAAGCAAGCCAGCCAGCGCTCCCCACACAACACTACCGATTCGACCCCGCAGGCAACCGACTCTTCGCCGACGCCGCCCACACGCGCCAGGCCCAGGACTGGGATGAAACCGTCCATGCGCATTTCAATGATCCGAGCTTCAACCTGTTGGGTGAGGTCGCGGCGGCCAGCAGCCACCAGGGCGAAGCCAAGTGGATGAAGAACCAGATTCTGGACGACGGCGACTTCCAATACGAATACGACCAGTGGGGCAATCTGCGGCGCAAACACAGCGCCCAGCGCAAGGAAGAACACCTGTTTCAGTACGACCTCAGGCATCGCCTGATTCGCTACACATTGGAATCCGAAGACGCCATCCGCGGTGCCAACTACCACTACGACGCACTGGGTCGCCGGCTGATCAAGCAGGTACAGAACGCCGACGCGCAAGGTCAGCTGGTGGGCGACGTACAGACCTTCTTCTCGGGCTGGGATGCCGATCGCCACGTGCTGTCCGAAAAGGACGGGCATGCCATCTTCACGGTATATCAGCCCAACGGCTACACCCCGGTGCTGCGTGTGGAAGGCAACAAAAAAACATCCCCGACCACGCTGGCCAGTCTGTTGACGGCGCAGCAAAACACGGCCTCCATTGCTGCCGGCGATTTGGCCGCGCTGAACCAAATTGAGGCGCAGATACGTTCAGGCACCACGTCTGCTCCAACGGCGCAATGGCTGCAGATGATGAACATCCCGCAGGACGATCTGCGCCAGA
>CALMCS010000436.1 GCA_937862875.1 uncultured Comamonadaceae bacterium | reverse complement strand
TTCTCACGTATTCGTCATGTCAGCTTTGACACTGCGCACGCGACGGCACCCGACCGAGGCTGTGTGGAAACGCAATCGCAATGAATGCGAGCAGGTAGATTTCCGTCGGATGCGATAGGCGCGAGGATTTCCGGCCGAATGGGCGTGATCTGCGTCTGCAGGGCATCCTGCGAAACAGCACCCCAGCAGCGCTAAGCTATTTCCACCCGGTTTCGCCCCGATTGTTTGGCGCGGTACAGTGCAGCATCTGCGCGGGCCAGCCACGCATCCACCGATTCGTCACGGCTGTACAGCGCCAAGCCAAAGCTGGCGGTGATTGCGATGGGAATACCGCCATCGTTTGGGGTTTGGCTATTTGCAATGGCTAGGCGCAGGCGTTCGGCCATGGTTTGGGCGTTTGGCAGGTCGGTGTTCTCCAAGGCCACCACGAACTCTTCACCGCCGAGCCGACCTAAAAAGTCACCCTTGCGCAGCAACTGACGTATCGTGTTGGTGAAAGTTTTGAGTACCTCATCGCCCGCAGCGTGTCCATAGGTGTCGTTGACTTTCTTGAAAAAATCGATATCGCCCATCAACACGCAAGGTGGCATCTTTTGGTGTTCGACCATGTCTTGCAGACGCTCCATGATGGATCGACGGTTGAGTGCGCCGGTCAATGGATCAGTCGTGGCAAGCCGTGTCAAACGCTGCTCTCGGTCCACTGCGTCCCCTACGTCGGCAATCGTCACGATGGCTTTGCGCGCTTCACCCTCACCAAACGGACTCACACGCATGCTTACATTCAAAATTTCGCCAGACTTCGCGAGCACTCGGTCACGATCATTGCGGTAACGCTGTCCTGTTTGAAGCGCCTGTAGCGTCGGACAGGATCCGGAGTGCAGATCCTCACCGTTCCACATGTGGGCTCTTTCGTGCAAGTTTGCACCAACCAACTCGTCGTTCTTCCAGCCCAATAGGCGTTCGGATTCAGGGTTAATCCAGCAGACGCGGCACTGATGGTCGACCATCAACAGGGCAACGTCAGCTTCGCTAGTGATGAGTTCTAGCTGGGAGTTCGTCTCTCTAAGTCCACGCCGTAGTTCGCGCGCGTTCCAGCGGGACAACAGCCACAACACCAACAGCGTAACGGTGAAAGTCGACATTACCACCAGTTGCGTGGCCCACGTCTTAACTGCCGAAGCGGTCAAGTGTCCGCAGGCTTGACCGGCAGAGCGCTGAGCTACCAGCCAGCGCGGTGCCTGCCATTGCTGCTGCTTGAATTGGTACCAAGCGTAATAGTGGCATTCCCCACGATACTCAAATTGACCTGACGAACTGGCCTGGATTTTTTCCCACAGCGCGGGCTCTTGTGTGGATAGCAGAGCGTCCGGGGCATCAGGCTTTGCCGAAAACAGCCAGTCCTTCTCACCACCGCCCATGATCCAGCCGCCGCTGCTGTTGAGCACCACCGGTTGCGCCACCGCCGTTGGCAGTACCGTGCGCAACAGTTTTTCCAGTTCATCCGCATTGGCATTCAGCACCACCATGCCCGCAGGGCTGCCGTTGACCATGACCTTGGCCACCGAACGCAGCATGGGGCGGAAGGGGCGCTCGATCTGTCCGTGTTCAATGTTCAGATCAATTGGCGAGAAATAGACGCCGCCAGCCGTGAGTGCCAAGCCTCTCTGAACGTAATCACGGTCAGATTTGTTTTGTAGCTCTGTGGCCAGTTGAGGAGGCCCACCTCGGTGATTCACCCGAATCCGCTCCATGCCCTGCTGATCGATGTAGCGCAGTTGATCCAGATAGGGATGCAGCGAAGCAAGAATCCGCAGAGCGTCCTGCGCGCGCGCCAGTGTTTCTGCCGAGGGGTTTTCAAGATACATGCGCAGGATGGGGGACTGCGCAATGAATTCTGCATCCAGTGCCAACCGTTCCAGATAGCCGTCAGCCCGCATATGCATCAACGACAGATTGCGATCAACCGTGGTTTTATGCGCCTCACGAGTGACCTTGTAGATGTAGTACTGGTGCAAGCCGAGACCCAGTCCCAGCAAAAGCACCAACGCTAACGAATAGAAGGCGAGAGTGGTAAATTTTCGTTTGCGCATGAACGTTGTCTTTCCGGAGATTTTGAGGCCTCACACAGGGTAATCCCCCCATTAACCAGCGCTCGGAGAAGTAGAGCTATGCGGCCATGGCCAACCGCTGCTTGGGGGGGATGCCGCCC
>CALMCS010000435.1 GCA_937862875.1 uncultured Comamonadaceae bacterium | reverse complement strand
GAAGGCCTGGTTGTAGTCCTTGTAGAACTCACGCGCCACGTCGTAGGAGACGTTGAGCAAGGTAGACGACTGAGCTGCGGCCAAACCACTTGCGGCCAACGCTGCTACGGCCACGATTGTCTTGAGCGAACGGGAGAGATTCATTGTTGTTTGCCACTGTAAGTATTGGTACTAGCAGCATTGTGGCAACCCGCCCTTAAAACTCAAAAGAATATATTTTTGTTAATACATGCAAAAATAGAATATAGAAATTCAAACGCCCTGCCTCGGCACCGCGTCGATCAGGTGTACATGCGGGTGCTCTGCGGCACTGTTTCGCCCAGAAAGTCCAGAAAACTGCGCACCGCCGGCACCAATCCACGCCGGGACGGGAACACCGCGTGAACAATCGCCTTGGGCTGGGCCCAGTCCGGAAGCAGGCGCACCAATCGCCCCTCGGCGATGTCCTGCTCGCAGAGATAGTCGGGCAGCCAGCAGTAGCCGGTTCCCGCCACGGCGGCAAAACGCAGCATCATCAGGTCATCCACCAGATAGCGGGGATGCATCACGATGGTCTCTTCCTGCCCTTGCGGACCCACGAGGCACAAGCTATGGCGACCATCCGAAGACGGCATGGAGATGCTGTCGAGCTTCGCCAGATCGGCCACCGTGTGCGGCGTGCCCTGGCGAATCAGCTGGTCCTTGCTCGCCACCAACACTTGCACGCCCTCGCCCAGCCGTTTGACGACCATGCTGCCGCTGTCGTCGAGCGTCAGGCGCACACGCAGCGCCACGTCGATGCCCTCCTCCAGCAGATTCACCGGTCGATTGAGGACCAGCATTTCGAGCTTGACCTCCGGGTTGCGCTCGAGGAACTGCGGCATCAACTCACCGAGCACCGACTGCGCCAGCGTGACCGGGCAGGACACCCGCACGGTGCCGCGCGGCGTGCCCTTGACCTGTGCCACTGCATCGGCGGCGGCCTGCGCCTCTTCCCGCATCGCCTGACAGTGGCGCAGATAGGTCTCGCCCACCTCGGTCAGCGACAGCTTGCGGGTGGTGCGCTGCAGCAAACGCACGCCCAGCTCCTGCTCGAGCTCGGAGATCCGGCGCGAGAGCCGCGACTTCGGAATGCCCAGACTCCGGCTCGCCGCCGTGAAGCCGCCGCGCTCGACCACCTCGGCGAAATACAACATGTCATTCAAGTCTTGCATGGGAATTTATCGAATTGGGAAGATATTCAGGACAATCTATCGCAAAACCACTATCTAGTCCAAAGATTGTTTCGCCCGCACAATTGATCCATTCGCAGTAAGAACGACGCCCGGACGTCGTACCGATAGCGACTTTGTACACGACACGACTCGATTCAAATCATCCAACAGACACTTACCATCATGAAACTGCTTCATATTGATTCCTCCATCACCGGCGAAAACTCGGTTTCCCGCTTGCTCACACGCCAGATCGTGGACGCCTGGGTGGCCCAGCACCCCGACACCCAGGTCGAGTATCTGGACCTGCTGACCGACGCACCAGCCCACTTCACCGCCGACGCGATGGCACCCCGTACCGGTCAAACCGATGGCCTGACCGAAGCCCAAGTGCGCGAAAACGCCGTCTCCGAACGCCTGGTGAGCCAATTCCTGGCCTCCGACGTGGTGGTGATCGGTGCTCCGTTCTACAACTTCACGATTCCTACCCAGCTCAAGGCATGGTTTGACCGCCTGGCCCAGCCCGGCCGCACCTTCCGCTACACCGCCACCGGCCCAGAAGGCCTGGCCAAGGGCAAAACCGTGATCATCGCCTCGACCCGCGGCGGCATCTACTCCACCAGCGAGATGGGCCAGGCTGCCGAGCACCAGGAAAGCTACCTGAAGGTGATCCTGGGCTTCTTCGGCATCACCGACGTGCGCTTCGTCCGCGCCGAAGGCATGGGTCTCGGCCCTGAAGCCAAGGCCACGGCACTGGAAGGCGCCGCACAGCAAGTGCGCGTAGCCGTGACCACCGACAAGGCAGCGAATCAGGAATCGCTGGCTCAAGCGGCGTAATCGGCGTAAGCGGCGTAAGCGCATTGAACGGAATTCGGGGGCTTGAACGAGCTCCCTGACCGCCAACAACAATGG